>JANOYI010000169.1:0-2878 GCA_031428795.1 Ilumatobacteraceae bacterium
CCTTTCCGGAGCACGGCAACGCCAGCCGGGCGGACGCACCCATCAGGGCGCGACCGCTCAGGTGCCGTCATCCCTGCTCCCATCCGGACTATGACCGTCGGCTCCAAAATTTCATCGGATCGGCCCAACATCCGAGGACGAGGGGTTCGCGGGCTGTACCGCCGGTTAGGAATTGCACCTGACCCCGCAGGGGGCTTTCAGTTGTTTGGTCACCCTAACCAATCCTGCAGTCAGCTTGCACATTCGAATCGCACCGATGTTGATCAAGTCGCTGGCCGCCGCCAGACGAAGCGGCGAGCTGATCTATCCCGGCGAGAAGGCGATGGTGTGTGACGTTCGAGGCTCGACCGAAGTCCTTTCGGGCGAACGCCGCCCCCGAGGAACGTCGGGTCGGCAAGCAGTCCTCGCGTGCCTGTTCTTCGGGCCCAAAGTACCGATCTAGGATCGGCCTCTCTGTGATGTGGAGGAACACCGATGGATACGACTTCAGCTGGTGCGTTGGCAGGTATCGGGAATACTCCGCTCGTCGAGCTCGTCCGTGTGGTGCCTGAAGGTTCGGCTCGCGTCATGGTCAAGCTCGAGTTCGCGAATCCGACGGGCAGCATGAAAGACCGGATGGCCCGCACTGCGATCGAAGGAGCGATCCGCAACGGGCACCTTCTTCCCGGTGACACCGTCGTCGAATACACCGCAGGCACCACGGGCATCTCGCTCGCGTTCGTCTGCGCCGCACTGGGCTACCCGCTCCACATCGTGTTCTCCGACGCATTCAGCGTCGAGAAGCGTCGCACGATGCGCGCCTTTGGCGCCACGGTCGAAGACGTTCCCAGCGACGGCGGTCGGATCAACGAGAAGCTGATCAAGAGCATGATCGCCCGCGCGGGAGAGGTGGCCGCCGAACCCGGGCGGTGGTGGTGCGACCAGCTCAACAACCACGACGCAATCGCTGGCTACGTGCCACTCGGTGAAGAGATTTGGGTTCAGACCGCCGGGCGGATCGATGCGTTTGTTCACGCAGTCGGCACCGCGCATTCCATTCACGGTGCGGCCGGAGCGATCCGTGCCCATGGCACCGAACTGCATGTCACTGCGGTCGAGCCGGCAGAGTCCGCCGTCCTGTCCGGCGGTCTGACCGGCTCGCACAAGATCGAGGGCATTGGCATCGGCTTCATCCCACCACTGTGGGAACCGGACCAGGTCGACGAGATTCAAACCGTCGCAACCGACGACGCGATCGCGATGGCCCGACGGCTCGCACGCGAAGAAGGACTGTTCGCAGGCGCTTCCTCCGGGGCCAACGTCGTGGCCGCGCTTCGCGTCGCAGCACGTCTCGGCCCAGAAGCCACCGTCGTCACCATTCTGTGCGACTCAGGACTGCGCTACCTGTCCACAGATCTGTACAACCAGCCATGATCATGACGCCGCCCCGATGACGTCAGACCGCGTCGCTCCCGAAGACTCGGGCGGAGTACCAGATCGACCCACGCCCCGTTTCGGGGCACTGGTCCTGCCGAACATGAGGAGTGCGTTGCGATCGGACGCGATCCCGTCGAAATCCGATGCTCGGTACTGCTCGGCCTCGTCGAAGACACTGCGTGGACGTCGCCCGCGCAGTTCGAGGACGTCGTCGCAGCGTGGAGCGACGCCGGTTTCGACGAGTTCTTGTTCTACGACCCACCATACGCCCGCGACGGAGTTCAATCGGCTGAACCGGCCGCCGTCGACGAGATCCTCGCGTCAAGCCTGTCTCGCCTTCGACACGCTCTCCCCTGACTGCGGTCAGTAGTTGAACGTGAGCGCACCGCCTTCGGTGAATTCGAGGAGGGATGGGACGCCTTTGACTTCGGCGCCCTGTACCCATTCGGCGTTCTCCAGGCCACGACTCTTGACGCAGACGGGGCAGGCGTAGAAGCGCCCGCCTCGTTCGATGTACTCAGCGTGGAGATCGCTGATCGAGGGTGCGCCGGGCACAGAGATGCCTTCGGCGTATCCGGCGGTGGCGATGTGTACGCCGTCCTTGGTGAGCCACATCAGCGCTTGTTTGCCGGCGCGTAGCGATTCGACGCCGAGTAGGTAACCGATGAGCACGGCCTCGGGGTCGTTGTTTCCGTGTGTCTGGCCGATCACCACTTTGTCATCAGTAGCCATTTTCAGTCCTTTCGCGTTGGGATCTCTTGTGCTGATCAGGTCCGCCCTACGAGCGGGTGGGCTCGAGTCAGGTTCGGCGGGCCAGGAAGGCGTAGCCGTAGACCTCGAACGAGCGTGCTTTGGCTTCGCCGGTCGCACCGCCGAAGGTGTCGACGGGTGGTCCGATGGTGACATGTTGGAAGCCGGAGTGTTCGAGTAGTTGTTGCCAGCCCGCACGGGGCAGCCCTCCGGCAATTCAACCGGTCCATAGATCGACGTCGCGCATCGCCTCGATCGGTACCGGGCGGCCGTTGGCGATGTCGGCGAACTGCAGTACACCGCCGGGGCGCAGCACCCGGAAGATCTCGGCGAACACGGCTTGTTTGTCGGCGCAGAGGTTGATCACGCCGTTGGAGATGACGACATCGGCCCACCCGGTCTCAACAGGGATGCCTTCGGCGAGTCCCTCACGGAACTCGACATGGACGAAGTCGAGGTGTTCGGCGGTGGCTCGGGATTTGGTGAGCATCTCGTCCGTCATGTCGATCCCGACAACGGAACCGGTCGGACCGGTTTGGGTGGCGGCGATGAACGAGTCGAAACCGGCGCCCGAGCCGACGTCGATGACTCGCTCGCCCTTTTCGATACGTCGCAGCGAGAACGGGTTGCCGACGCCGGCGAATGACTCGACCGCGCGATCCGGCAGTGAATCAACCGTGGCGTGCTCGTAGCCGAGACGGGCAGCGAGGGG
>JANOYI010000170.1:0-7359 GCA_031428795.1 Ilumatobacteraceae bacterium
CCCGGCGTGGCGAAAACGCTGTTGGCGAAAAGCGTGGCGGCAGCCTTCGACATGAAGTTCACTCGCCTGCAATTCACGCCCGACCTGATGCCGAGCGATGTGATCGGTCAGCAGTTGGTGGGCCAGACCTCTGATGGGATCGCGTTCAAGTTTCGTGAGGGCCCGGTGTTCACCAACCTGCTGCTCGCCGACGAGATCAACCGCACTCCACCCAAGACGCAGGCCGCACTGTTGGAGGCGATGGAGGAGCGTCAGGTCAGTTTCGACGGGCAGACCCTTGCACTGCCAGATCCGTTCCTTGTGATCGCGACGCAGAACCCGATCGAGTACGAGGGCACGTATCCACTGCCCGAGGCGCAGCTCGACCGGTTCCTGTTCAAGCTGCAGGTGAACTACCCAACGTTCGAGCAGGAGCTGGAGATGGTGTCGCGCCATGACCAGGGCATGAACCCGCATGATGTTCGCGGGTCTGGTGTGCGACCGGTTGCATCGGCTACCGACCTCGCCGCTGGCCGTGCGGCCATTCATCGCATCCGGGTCGAGCCGGCCGTCCAGCAGTACATCGTCAACGTCTGCCGTGCGACTCGTGAATCGCCGTCGCTGCAGCTGGGCGTGTCGCCGCGTGGCATGACCTGGCTGCTGCATGCGTCAAAGGCGTGGGCGTGGCTGAGCGGGCGCGAGTTCGTGACGCCCGACGAGGTGAAGGCCGTCGCCAAGCCCTGCCTGCGTCACCGAATCATGGTCCGCCCCGAGCTGGAGCTGGAGGGCACGTCGGCCGACGCAGTGCTCGACGGCATTCTGGCCACTGTCCCCACGCCGCGCTGATCCGATCGCCTGACGCACCGATCGCCTGAATGACCTGATTGAACGACACATGAAGCACCGCCTCGCCTACCCGTTGCCGACAGTGTGGTTCGCCGCGCTCGTCGCCGTGTCGGGGCTGGCGCTGTTCGCCTGGCCGGGCCGCAGCTGGAATGCGCTGCTGGTGATCGAGTTGCTGCTGCTGCTCGCGTTCATCGTGGACGCAGTGCTGTGTGTGGCGCCGAAGCGGATTGATGTGCAGCGCGAGCTCGACGAGTCGGTGACGATGGGCGAGGCGATGACTCTGACGTGGCTGGTCGACAACTGCGCGTCGCGTAGCGCGCGAGTCACCGTGACCGACGCCCTGTGGCCCAGTTTGGAAGCGGAGCGTCGGCGAGTCAGCGCCAACCTGCGACCGGGTGCGCGGCTTCGCGCGGCGACCACTCTGCGGCCGAGTCGTCGTGGTCGCTTCCCGCTCCGCGACGTCACCGTGCGCGTGGAGGGGCCGTTGCACTTGGTGAACCGCCAGGCAACACGTGCGTTGGATGGCGGCCTGCGAGTGATGCCCGCCTACCCCAGTCGTGAGGAAGTGCAACGTCGCATTCGTGTGCCGCGCGTGTTGGAAGTTGGGCTGCGCAGCATTCGCACCAGCGGCGGAGGTACCGAGTTCGATCAGCTGCGCGACTTTCGACCCGACGACGAGTTCCGACGTATCGACTGGCCGTCGACGGTTCGGCTGCAACGCCCGATCGTCAAGCAGTACCGCGCTGAGCGGAATCAGAACGTGGTGTTGCTGCTGGACAACGGGCGCGTGATGGCGGGCACTGTCGGCGGGGTGCCGCGGGTCGAGCACGCGATGGATGCGGTGCTGGGTGTGGTGCAGGCGGCGACGAAGCTGGGCGACCGCGTCGGCATGCTGTCGTTCGACCGTCAGGTGCGCAGCATCGTTGTGCCGACCAACGGCAAGAGTCAGCTGGGCCGTGCCGCCGAGGCGATGTACATGCTGGAGCCCGACTACAGCGAGAGCGCATATCTCGCCGCGTTCAACTACGCGACGGCCCGATTTCGTCGCCGGTCGCTGTTCATCGTGCTCACCGATCTGGTCGAGGCAGCCGTCGAGCAAGCGCTGCTGCCGGCGCTGCCAATCATCACCCGTCGTCATCTCGTGGTGGTTGCCGCGGTTCAGGATCCGGCGGTGAAGCAGTGGGCTGCCGGTGGCGATCATCAGTGGGCCAGTGAGGCGTATCGCGAGGCGGCGGCCGTCAACCTGCTGCACCAACGTGCCCGTGCCACCGCCCGGCTGCGCGCTGCGGGCGCGATCGTCGTCGACGCAACCCCCGGCAAGCTGGCCATCGAGCTCGTCGACAAGTACCTGGAAGTAAAAGCCAGCGGCCGCCTCTGAGGGTTCGCCTGCTCGTGTCGGCAAATGATGCTCCTAAATTGGGGCTGCGGCGCGTCTGCGGACGCGTTCGGGTCGGCGGCGCTCGGGCGGGTGTACTTGATTTTGGTCAGCGACAACTTTTGTTGCGGTTGACGGCGCTGGGTGCAAGGAAAGTTGTCGCTGACCTGAAACAAGTAGTGCTCGCTCCGGCCCGCCGGCTGCCGACCTCACCGACGACTCGACCATCACCCCTTCAAGAGCATGGGTTCGCAGCCGTGAGTGCTGGCTAGGCGAGGGGGGCGTCGGGGGAGAACTCTTCCTGGCCTTCGCGGCGCAGGCGCACCGCGTAGACGATGGTCCAACCCCAGAACAGGCTGAACACGCCGACTCCAATTCCCACCCGCAGAGAAGTCGGCCACGGGCGACCGGTGACGAAACCTTCGACGACTGCGGCCAGCAGGAATGCGACCACCAGGCCGACCAACACGCTGCCCGCGCGCCGGGCCTCATCGGTGAGCGCGTTGAACCGCGGACGGTCGCCGGGGTCGATGATGGCCCAGCCGATACGCAGCCCAGCAGCGCCTGCGACCACCACGGCGGACAGTTCGAGCAGTCCGTGCGGAAGAATCAGCCCCCAGAACTTGTCGGCCTGGCCAGCATGGGTGAACAGCCCCCCGGCCATGCCACCGTTTGCGCCATTCCAGGCCAGGACCGCAGCGGTCACCACGCACAGCAACACGCCGGCAGAGAAGGCAAGGAAGCCGACACGGATGTTGTTGAGGAACACCTGGGTCGCGAAGTTTTGGGACGGCTGATTCGAGTAGTAGTCCTCGAAGTCTTGATTGATGTACTGCTGACCTGCGCCATCGGGCGCAGCCACGTCGAACGCCGTGGGGGAGATGGACAGCCAGATCTGGAAGACGGCCCACGGGACGAAGGTCAGCAACGCGGCAACCAGGATGTACTTGCGCAACGCGTAGATGGATGCCGGAAAGGTGACGGTGGCGAACTGGATGAGGCCGCGCCGCACCTCGGTGTCGCGCTGCCCGTAGAGCACGCCGTGCGCATCGCTGACGAGAAGTGTGAGGCGGTTGGTGAGTGCCGAGTCGGCGGCATACGAGACACGAGCATTGGCCAGGTTGGCGCCCGTGCGCTGGTAGAGGTGCACCATCTCATCGAGCTCGTCGGGAGTGACCTGGGTGACCTTGCGCGCCCGCTCGGTGAGCTGCTGGAGCCGCCACCACGCGCCCTGATGTGCCGCCACGAACGCATCGATGTCCACTGCCTGCGTAGGGTAGTGGGTCGATGGATGGCATCGTCACCCCCGAAGCAGTCGTGCTCGACGTGGAGACTGCCGGCGTTGCGTCGAGGGTGTTCGCGGGCCTCATCGACTTCATCATTCAGATCGGCATCCTGTGGCTTGGGGCGATGGTGCTCGCAATCTCCGGTGTGACCGACTCGTCGTCGGTCAACGTGGGCATTGCATTCCTCATCGCCGCGGTGCTGATGGGATACCCCGTGGTCTCGGAAACCCTCATGCGCGGCCGCACCATCGGTAAGAGGGCGATGGGCTTGCGAGCGGTGACGCTGGAGGGCGCGCCCATCCGGTTGCGGCATGCCTCGTTGCGGATGATGGGCGGGTTGGTCGATCGCTTCCTGCCGCCGTTGGGTGTCACGGGAATGCTGATGGTGATGGGCACCGCCCGCCACCAACGCGTCGGTGACCTGCTTGCGGGAACGATCGTCATCCGCGACCCAGAGCGCACCCTGCTGCCGCCCGCGGTGTGGTTCCCGGTGCCGCGTGGCCTGGAGAGCTTCGCCGCCACCATCGACCCGACGGCGATGACCGACGAGCAATACACGGTGATCCGTAGCTTCCTGTTGAGGAACCGCGAGCTGTCGGTTGCCGCCCGGTATTCGGTTGCGGCAGATCTGGCGGGCCGTGTTGCGCGCACGTTGCGCCACAACGGGCTGCGTCAGGTGCACCCCGAGGCCTATTTGCTGTGCGTGATCAGCCGTTATCAGCGTCGGAACCTCCCCACGCATCAGCCGGTCGGGTGGCAGCCGGGCAAGGTCGGCCAGCCACAATTCCGATCACGTTCGTAGCCTGTACGCATGTCCGGCTACACCTACCTCGACCATGCGGCGACCACGCCCATGCGCCCCGAGGCGGTGGCGGCGATGCTGCCTCATCTGTCGGACCACTTTGCGAATCCATCGGGCTCGCACCGGTTTGCACGCGAGGCGCGCACGGCCATCGACGACGCGCGCGAGGTGATGGCATCGGCCATCGGTTGCAAGCCCGGCGAAGTGATCTTCACCGGTGGCGGCACCGAGGCCGACAACACGTCGATTCGGGGTGTGCTTGCGCGGCGCGGCGGTACTGCGATGTGCGCAGCCGCCGAGCACCACGCCGTGCTCGAATGCGTGCACCTGTCACACGGCGTGGTGGTGCCGACGACTGCCACCGGCGCCGTCGATCTCGCCGCATTGGGTGCTGCGCTGGACAACACTCCTGACGTGTCGGTCGTCAGCGTCATGGCTGTCAACAACGAGGTCGGCACTGTCAACGACATGGCTGCCGTGTCGCGGATCGTGCGCCGCCACGCTCCCAAGGCAGTGCTCCACACTGACGCAGTGCAGGCGGCCTGCTGGCTCGACTTGCGCAATATCTGGCCGCACGTCGACCTGCTTGCTTTGTCGGCGCACAAGTTCGGTGGGCCCAAGGGTGTCGGCGTGTTGATCGCTCGCGAGGGCGTCACGTTCGAGCCGGCGCTCATCGGTGGCGGGCAGGAGCGCGAGCGGCGCAGCGGTACCCACAACGTGGCTGGCATCGTCGCGATGGCGGAAGCGCTTCGGCTCACCGACGTGCAGCGCGAATCCGAACTGCCTCGCATCGCCGCGCTGCGCGATCAGTTGGTCGATCGCCTGGTCGCCGATTTGCCGGGCGTTCACGAGACCGTGCCGCGCGATGCCAAGGTCGCTGGTTCTGCTCATCTGTGCATCGAAGGCATCGAGAACGAAGCGCTGCTGTTCTTGTTGGATGAGTCTGGCGTCTGCGCCAGCGCTGCATCGGCGTGCGCGGCGGGCGCGATGGAGCCGTCGCACGTGTTGCACGCGATGGGCGTACCTCGCGACCTCGCAATGGGTGCGCTGCGCCTGACCTTGGGCACCACCTCCACCGCCGCCGACATTGATCGTGCTGTCGACGTCATCGTGCCTGCCGTACACCAGTTGCGGCGCACGGCAGAGGTCGTGTCGTGAAGGTGATGACAGCATGAAGGTGCTGATGGCGCTCAGTGGCGGCGTCGATTCGTCAGTGGCGGCGGCGGAGTTGTTGCGCGACGGGCACGAGGTCGTGGGCATCACGATGCGCCTCTGGGGCGGCGACAGCGACACCGGTTGTTGCTCGGTGGCCGACGTCGATGATGCGCGTCGCGTGGCCCAACAGTTGGGTATCGACCACCTGGTCTTCAACTTCACGGACGACTTCAACGAGCATGTCGTGGCGCCGTACGTCAGCGCACACCAGCAGGGGCTGACGCCGAACCCGTGCATCGAATGCAACCGCCATCTCAAGTTCCACCGGCTCAGTGAGCGTGCGGATCTGCTCGGTTTCGACGCCGTCGCGACCGGCCATCACGCGCGAATCATCGAGCGCGACGGCGTGCGGTTCGTTGCCCGTGGCGAGGACATGGCGAAGGACCAGAGCTACGTCGTGCACATGCTGCCTCAGCGCGAACTGGCCCGCACGCTGTTCCCCATCGGAGATCTGACGAAGGCGGAAGTGCGGGTGCGGGCGACCGATATGGGCCTCCGCACGGCCGACAAGCCCGACAGTCAGGACGTGTGTTTCATCACCCACGATGGTGGCCGTACAGCCTTCCTCGGCAGTCGAATTGCGTTCCGCCCGGCCACCGTCGTCGATGCAGTCGACGGCACCACCCTTGGCTCCGTCGAGTCGGTGGAGATGGTCACCCTTGGCCAGCGGCGGGGTATCGGGTTGCCCGGTGGTGGGCCGAAGCGATACGTCGTCGATATCGATCACGCGACCTCAACAGTGAAGGTTGGCGATGAGGCGATGCTGCTGTGCGGCTCGATGGTGGTGAACCAGATGACCTGGGCACATCAGCCAATCGACGGCGACGTGCTGGTGCAGAGCAGCGCGCACGGTGCCACTCAGCCCGCGGAAGTCAGGCTGGTGGGCGATGGTGCGCTGGTGCAGTGGGCCCAGCCGCAACGCCGCGTATCGCCCGGGCAGAGCGTGGTGCTCTACGACGCCACCGACACCTACGTGCTCGGCGGCGGGATCGCCGGCTGAGGACGCCGCGCTGGCTCGTCGAACGCCGCTGTCGAATCTCACGAGCGTGCCGATATGTTGCGGCGACGGCTTCCCCACCGACTTCTCGATGGAGGACCCGTGCGCGAAATACGGCAGATGATGGCCGATGCCCAGGGAAAGGACCCTCGGCTTGCGCTTTCAGCGGTGAGGGCATTGGCCGAGGAGACCGATTGGTTGCTGGTCAGAGCCGTCCGACTGGCGAGGGATGACGGATACGACTGGGGGAGAATCAGTCGGCTGCTCGGCGTCAGCCGCCAGGCCGCACGACAGCGGTTCGAACGGCTCGCACCATTGGCCGGCCCGACGTCGCCTCGCACTCGCGGCCGCACGCTGTGGGAGCGGGACGCCATCGATCTCGCCGAGGAATCAGCAGACTCGCGCCGTCGGCGGGAGTTCGAGGCTGGTGACGCTGTGTTCTGGTGACGCGGTGTCTGGTGAGGCCCCACTCTGGGCTGCGAAACCCATGCTCTTGAAGGGGCGATGGGCGGGTCTGCGGAGATTGCCGACTCGGCGGCCGCCCGACCTGAACTAGTTGTTTCAGCTCAGCGACAACCTTTCCTGCACCTAGCGCCATCAAGCGCAACAAAAGTTGTCGCTGAGCAAAATCAAGTACACCCCACCCGAGCACCGCCGGCCTTGAGGGGGTGGTAGTCGGGTCCGTGGTGATGTCCGGCGACCTCAACGCGTCAGCGGACGCGCCAGCAGATCCACTTCCAGAGCATCATCTACCGACTCGAGCGAGCAGCGACCCAGGGCGAGCAGGAGAACCGGAGCGGTTCAGCCGACAGGAATCTTGCCGTCGGCCAACGCCTTCAACGCTCGCCCCGGCCGCGAG
>JANOYI010000171.1:0-1563 GCA_031428795.1 Ilumatobacteraceae bacterium
GCGCCCGTCGTACCCGAACCTGCCACGCCAGTTGCTGCCGCTCCGGCTGCATCTGCTCCGGCCTCGGCCACCGACCTGGTTGCCGCCGCGGTCGAGCGTTGGTCTGCCGACATCAAGCCCACGCTCAAGGGGTTCGCACGCGCGATGTATTCGAGCACCACGGTGCTGGGTGAACGCAACGGTGCACTCACCATCGGCGTCTCCAACGACACACAGAAGTCGAAGTGTGAAGAGCATCGCCGCGATGTCGAGGCCGCCATTGCAGCTGTTGTCGGCGGCAAGGTGACGGTTCAGTTGGTCGTGCATTCCGGCAACGACGACCATGATGATCACGGCGGCGGAAGCAACGTTGTGCCGTTGAAACGTGGCGCCGAATCGGTGGTGCAAGTACACGAGGAGGAAGAGGCAATCGACCTCGACGACCTCGTCGATGCGCCGGCCGAAACGATTGTCTCGCAAGTCGAGCGCGTCGCCTTAGCGTTCCCAGGCTCCACGTTCGTGGACGAATAGTCCATGGCCGTCTATACGCAGCCAGTCCAAACCCTCATCGATGAGCTCGGTCGCATGCCCGGCGTCGGCCCCAAGTCCGCTCAGAGGATCGCGTTCCACCTCCTCAAGATTCCCGCTGACGACGTGGCGCGACTGGCGCGTGCAATTGTCGAGGCGAAGGCCCGCGTTCGGTTCTGTAGCCGCTGCTGGAACTTTGCGGAGGGCGAACTGTGCCCCATCTGCCTCGATGATCGTCGCGACAGCAGCGTGTTGTGTGTTGTCGAGGAGTCGCGCGACATCATCTCCATCGAGAAGACCGGCGAATTCAAGGGCCGCTATCACGTGCTGCTCGGCGCTATGAATCCGCTCGATGGCGTGGGGCCCGAGCAGTTGAAGATGAAGGAACTGTTCGCCCGTATCGAGCCCGAGGATGTGCAGGAAGTGATCCTGTGCACCAACCCCAATACCGAGGGCGAGGTCACCGCGATGTACATCGCCCGGATGATGAAGCCCTTCGGTGTGCGGGTCACGCGCATCGCCAGCGGCCTGCCCGTGGGCGGCGACTTGGAGTACGCCGACGAGCTGACCTTGGGCCGGGCCCTCGAAGGCCGCCGCGAACTCCTGGGCTAGTTCGCCTTCAGGGGAAAAATGTAACTGGGGTACCAACCCCGGAGCTGGTAGCGGGCGGACGGGCCAGCTCCAGAGGTGGTACCCCAGATCTAGAGCACCGACGCGATGAGCAGGAAGTGCAAATCACGTTGGTGTATGTTGCGGTTACATTACGACAATGGCTTGAATATGTCAACCCCTGTCACAATCTTTGTCGAACTGACACAATTCATCGATTCGACGGCGCGCCACAGCAGGCCCGATCTCGAGGGTTTCGAGCGCCCGCGTCTCAGGTCGTTGGAACCCTCGAGGTTAGACGGTGCAGACGATGAGGGCGTCGCCTTGGCCGCCGCCACCGCACAGGGCCGCGGCACCGACGCCGCCGCCGCGGCGACGCAGTTCGTGCAGGATCGTCAGGGCCAGGCGGTTACCGCTCATGCCGATCGGGTGACCGAGGGCGATGGC
>JANOYI010000172.1:0-2977 GCA_031428795.1 Ilumatobacteraceae bacterium
CGTGTTGCGGCTGAGCCTGTTCGGGCATCGTCGTCATCGAGCCGGTCATCGTGGCGTGGGCCGTGTCACACGAAGCGAGCACGTCGTCGTCGACGATGTCTTTCATCATCTGGTGCATCATCGAGTGCATGGCAGACATGTCCGCCGAACCCATCATGGCGACCATCCCGTTCGTGTCGACGTCCATCATCGACCCCATGTCGGGCATCTGACTCATTGGCATCGACACTGATGTAGGCGTGGCGGGAGTGGTGCTGGTGGCGGCGGAATTGCCGCCGAATGCGAGTCCGAGCACCAAGCCTGCGGTGACCACCGTTGCGCCGATGGCGCCGATAGTGCGAGTTTGTGGCTTCATGGTGTCCTCCTTGACGAGGACCATGGTGCGCCCGACCTGTGTAGGACAGATGGAGACGACGTGCACGCGACGCGGTTTCCGTCGCGCGCTCGCAGCGTCTACTCCGCAAGCGCCGCTGGAATCGTGACGGTGAGTCGCGCTCCCCCGCCTGGCACGTTCCCGGCAGTGACCGTGCCCTGGTGCACGGCGACCAGCTCGGCGACGACAGCGAGACCGATGCCGCTACCGTTGGCCTTGTCGCCGTTCGCACCCCGCCAGAACCGATCGAACACGCGCGGCAGGTCGTGTTCCGGAATTCCGGGCCCGTTGTCGACGACCTCGAGACGTGCCGAGATCCCGTCCGCGCGGGTGCTGACCGTGATCGCACCACCAGGTGGGGTGAACTTCACTGCATTCGCGATCAGATTGACTGCGATCTGATGCAACCGATCGGCGTCGCCGATCACCGCTGCCGGCCGCGCCTCTACCGTCAGGGTTGTTTCTCGGTCGTCGGCCAGGGGGCGCAAGAGATCAGCGGCAGAGGTCGCAACGTCGGCGAGATCGACCGGCTCGGTACGGGGGCGCAGCCCGGCTGCTTCCGCGGCAGCGAGGGTCTCGAGGTCGCCGACAAGGCGTCGCAACCGGGAGACCTCGTCGTTGAGCGAACCGAGGACCTCGGGTGTCGGCTGGTCGACGCCATCGAGCAGTGCTTCGGTCGACCCCTGAAGGATCGCGAGTGGCGTGCGCAGCTCGTGGGCGACGTCGGCCACCAGGTTGCGGCGGAGGCGGTCCTCTCTGTCGAGATGATCGGCCATCCCGTTGAAGGCCTCGGCGAGGGTGCGCAACTCGCCGGGCCCGTCGGTGTCGACGCGGGTCTCGCGCCTCCCGGCGGCGAGGTCACCTGCGGCGGTGGTGAGCGCTGTGACGGGACGGGTGACGCGCACCGAGACGTAGAGAGCAACGACGAGGGCCACTGCCCCGGCGATGAGCACTCCGAGGAGTGCGGTGCGGGCGAGTGCGTCGCGGACGTGGCGTTCGGCTTCCATTGCCTGGGTGGGGAACCGCAGCGTCACCGCGCCGACGGGTTGGCCGTCGACGACGACTGCGGCCGACACCGGGTCGCCACGTGGGGTGTCCACGGCGGCCATGCCGTGCATCTGCATCATCATCGAGGCCAGCGCGTCGGTCGGCGCAGCGATCACCTCACCATTCGCGTCGACGATGGTCAGCGTTGCCTGGCTTCTCGCTGCAACCGCCGCTGCGCCCGCCAGGTCGGCTGTCGCCCAACCGTCCGCCCGCTGATACGCCTCGCCCGCTGCGATCGCGGTTGCCGCGAGGTCGTCCTCGCGGTGACGGTCGGCGAGCCCGGCGACCTCGTTGCGTGCCGACATCATCGTCAGCGCAGCGAACACCCCGATTGCCGCCAGGGCGACCGTGAGGAATGCCAACGCCAATCGGACACCCAGCGGCCCCAGCAGCGGACGACGGGGCACGAGTCAGCTGCGATCCCGTGGCAAGCCGAGCCGATATCCGACACCGAGCACTGTCTCGACCACCGTCGGATTGTGGGGATCCGGTTCGATCTTGCGGCGTAGGTTCTTGATATGCGAGTCGACCGTGCGTTCGTAGCCGTCGAACTCGTAACCGCGCACCCGGTTGACCAGCTCGCTACGCGAGAACACCCGACCCGGCGACGACGCCAGCACCGTCAACAGCGACCACTCCGTCGGTGTCAACTCGACCACCGCTCCGGACACAGTCGCCACGTGCCGAACCTCATCGATGACGATCTGCCCGGAACCGAACGTGAGCGATGACTCGACGGTCGATGGGGCGCTGCGACGGAGTACGGCTTGCACGCGCAGCACCAGTTCGCGCGGTGAGAACGGTTTGGTCAGGTAGTCGTCGGCGCCGAGCTCCAGACCGTGGATCCGATCCGCCTCACCCGATTTCGCCGTCAGCATCACGATCGGAAGACGGCCGGAGAAATCCGCCGCGATCGTCTCGCCTGCGACATCGGGCAGGTTCAAGTCCAGAACGAGCAGATCGATCCCACCACGTTCGAGGATCGACATCGCCTCAGCTCCTGAACCCGTCGTGACCACAGCAAGGCCCTCACGTTCCAGATAGCGGCGCACGAGGTCGCGAATCTTCACCTCGTCCTCAACCACCAGCACAGTCATGCTCACGAATCGACTCTACGACGAGCAGCCGAGACCCGGGCGTGCGTCACATCTGAAACCAGACCGCCTGCACGAGACCTCCACAGGTTCTGCACATCGGATCGCCACCGTGTCCAACGAAACCGAGCGCACACGCGCCCCCAACCCGCAGAGGACCCGTCCATGATTCCCCACACTCGCCGCCTCCCACTGCTCGTCGGCCTGGTGGCCCTGACCACCCTCGTCGCCGCATGTGGCGAGACCAGGCAGTCCAGTTCCACCACCAACGTGGGTGATGGCGCCGTCACCAGCGCGAGGACTGTCCAAGTCGCGATGGAGGACATCAAGTTCGACCAGACCACCCTGACCGTCAAGACAGGCGAGACCATCGACTTCCGGTTCACCAACACCGGCCAGATCGCCCACGACGCCTTCATCGGCGACGACGCAGCCCAGATGGACCACGAAGCCGAGATGGGCG
>JANOYI010000173.1:0-14361 GCA_031428795.1 Ilumatobacteraceae bacterium
CCACCAACACGCCTGATTCCCGTTCACAATCGCACGTGTCATCGTCTCACCACGGTGTGATCCGGTGGGGACGCGACACGTGCGATTGTGATTGCGGAGGGCAGGGGTTGGCGGTAGCTCGGTAGGGTTGGGTCGTGGATCTTGACGGCAAACTCGCCGCCCTCGAACTGGAACTGCAGCGGCTGGGACGTGTGGTCGTCGCGTTCAGTGGGGGCGCCGATTCGGCCTTTCTCGCTGCGGTAGCGACTCGCACCCTTGGGCCGACAGCCGCGCACGCGGTCACGGCCGTCTCGCCATCGCTCGCAGGCGATGAGGAGGCCGACTGCCGTCAGTTGGCCGACGAGTGGGGCATGCGCTGGACGCCCGTGGTCACTCACGAGATGGAGCGCGCTGCCTATCGGATGAACGACACGGACCGGTGCTTCCACTGCAAGGCAGAGCTGATGGACGTCGTTGCGCCGATCGCGGTCGCCGAAAACGCAACGGTGTTGTTGGGTGTCAACCTCGACGACCTCGGTGACCACCGCCCGGGACAGAAAGCTGCCAGTGAGGGTGGCGCCGAGTTCCCGCTGGTCACCGCTGGGTTCACGAAAGCCGATGTGCGCGCCGCGTCACAGCGACTCGGATTGCGGACATGGGACAAGCCGGCAATGGCATGCCTGGCCAGCCGTATTCCCTACGGCACCGAGGTCTCGGTCTCGCTGCTCAGCCAACTTGACCGTGCAGAGGCAGCCTTGCGTCGACTGGGTTTCCGTGAGCTACGGGTGCGTCACTACGGCGACACTGCGCGGCTGGAAGTGCCGATCGCGGACCTCGCCGCTGTGATCGAACGACGAGCCGCAGTAGTCGACGCTGTGCGTGCCCAGGGCTATCGCTACGTCACGCTCGACCTCGAGGGCTTCCGATCCGGAAACCTCAACGGGTAACACATAGGGTCGCGCCCATGAAACTTTCGATGGGCATCAACTACGGCGGCGGCTTCAAGGAAGCGGTCAGCCGCGTAGTCGAGTTGGAGAAGGCTGGCCTCGACCAGGTGTGGATTGCAGAGGCCTACAGTTTCGACGCCATCAGCCAGGTCGGCTATCTCGCCGCCAAGACCGAGCGCGTTGAGATCGGCACCGGCATCGTCAACGTCTACTCGCGCACCGCCGCCCTGATGGCGATGACCGCCGCGGGCTGCGACTACGTCAGCGACGGACGCTTCATTCTCGGGCTCGGTGCCAGCGGCCCGCAGGTGATCGAAGGTTTCCATGGCGTGCCGTATGAGAAGCCGATGCAGCGCATCAAGGAGTACATCGAAGCCTGCCGGATGATCTGGAAGCGCGAAGAGAAATTCAACTACCAGGGTCAGACATTCCAGGCGCCGTTGCCCGACGGCCAGGGCACCGGCCTCGGCAAGCCGTTGAAGATCATCAACCACCCGGTGCGCGCCGATATCCCCATCTGGTGGGCCAGCCTGAAGGACCGCAGCGTCGAGGCCACCGCCGAAATCGCCGACGGCTGGTTGCCGATCATGTTCATCCCGGAGAAGTTCCACAATGTCTGGGGTCCGCAACTGAAGGCCGGCACGGCCAAGCGCGACCCAGCGCGCAAGCGCCTCGACATTTCCGCCGGCGGCATGCTCGCCATCGACGAGTCGCTCACCGGCGAAGCCCGCACCAAGATCCTCGACATGGCTCGCCCGAACATGGCGCTCTACGTCGGCGGCATGGGCGCGCGCGGCAAGAACTTCTACAACGACATTGCATGCGCGTACGGCTACGAGAAGGAAGCCGGCGAAGTGCAAGACCTGTACCTCGACGGCAAGAAGGACGAAGCTGCTGCCGCATTACCCGCCGAATGGTTGGAGCTGTCCCACCTTGTTGGCCCGAAGAGCTACATCAAAGAGCGCGTTGCCGCATTCAAGGAAGCCGGCGTGACGGTGCTGTCGGTCAACCCGGTCGGCCCGAACGCCGTCGAGCAGATCGAAATGCTGCGAGAGATCGTCGACAGCTGATCCGATCCGGCCGATCCGAATCGGCCCGGCGGCTACCGTCGAGTCATGTCGAATGTTCTGATCACAGGGTGCAGTACTGGCTTCGGTGAGCTTGCCGCGCTCACATTTGCTGATCGCGGCCACCGCGTGTTCGCAACCATGCGCACGCCCGGCAAATCCGTCGCGCTGAACGAACGCAGCGATATCACCCAGCTTGCACTGGACGTGTGCAGCAGCGACAGCGTGAATGGTGCGGTCGCGCAGGTGATCGGGGCTGCAGGCACGTTGGACATCGTCGTCAATAACGCCGGCATTGAACTATTCACCGCCGTGCACCTTGCGAGCGATGAGGAGGTTGCGTGGCAGTTCGACACGAATGTCACTGGCGTGGTGCGCGTGGCTCGTGCAGTGGTGCCGCACATGGTTGCGAACGGTGGCGGCACCATCGTGAATGTCGGCTCGGTGGCGGGGCGCGTCGGTGCGCCGTACGGTGGGTTGTACGCCGCGACGAAACATGCAGTCGAGGCGCTGACCGAAGCAATGCATTTTGAGCTCTCCCAGCAGGGAATTCGTGTGCGGGTTGTCGAGCCCGGACAGTTCGCGACGCAACTTGGCAACAACAGCCTGGTGTCCGCTGCGATGGGTCCGGACACGGACGAGTACCAGCGGTGGCAGCGATTTCGAACCGCGCAGCGAAGCCTGGTGAACGGCGAGCCTGCCCCGGCGCAGCAGGTCGCCGACGTCATCTATCAGGCGGCCACTGAAGTACCGGGCACGCTGCGGTACCTCGTCGGTGCCGACGCCGAGCTCATTGTCGGGGCCAAGTCGGCGATGACGTTCGAGGAGTTCGACACCGCGATGAGGGCCACGCTCAACTGGTTCGAGTGAATCAGAGAGGAGACGTTCGTCACAGTCGCGGGAGACCGGCTACGGTGCAGTCACTTCATTTGGGGAGGAGACAAGTCAGCGTGACGTTGCTCGACGTAGAAGACGTAACGGTGCGATTCGGCGGAATCGTGGCACTTGATGGGCTGTCGTTCAGCATCGATGAGGGTCACATTTGTGGCCTCATCGGGCCGAACGGTGCTGGCAAGACCACGATGTTCAACGTCGTCAGCCGTATTTATCAACCCAGCATGGGATCGGTGAAGTTCCGTGGGAAGGAGCTGCTTGGGGTTCCAGCGCACGGCATCGCTCAGCTGGGCATCGCCCGCACCTTCCAAAACCTCGCTCTGTTCCCATCGATGACGTTGCTGGAAAACGTGATGGTCGGCGCACACTGCCAGGGACGCATCGGGTTTGGCCAGGCCATACTCCGCATCGGTGCCGCCAAAGAAAACAAGCGCACTCGCGACGAGGCGGGCGACCTGCTGCATCGGCTCGGCTTGGGTCACCTCGCGTTTCGCCCGGCTGCCGGTTTGCCCTTCGGCACGCTGAAGCGACTGGAGATTGCTCGTGCGCTTGCCGCACGCCCCACTTTCTTGCTGATGGACGAGCCCGCCAGCGGGCTGACACACGGTGAGGTCGACGAGCTCGGCCACACCATTCAAACGATTCGCGACCAGTTCAAGCTGACGGTGCTGCTGGTCGAGCATCACATGTCGATGGTGATGAGCATCAGCGACCGCGTGGTCGCCATGGAGTTCGGGCGCAAGATCGCCGATGGCACGCCGGCGGAAGTGCAGAACAACCAACGAGTGATCGAGGCCTACTTGGGGACAACGTCATGACACTGCTGAAGGCAACAGGCCTCACCGCCGGCTACGGGCCGGTCACCGTGCTCCAGAGCATCGACCTGGAAGTGCAGCAGGGCGAATTCGTCGTCATGCTCGGCGCCAACGGCGCGGGCAAGACGACGGTCATGCGGGCCATCAGCGGGCTGATTGGGCGCAGCGGTACCGTCAAGTTCGAGGGCGTCGACATTCATCGTGCGACTGCCGACGCCATCGTTCGTGCTGGCATCGCGCAGGTGCCGCAAGGCCGCGGCACGTTCCCCGAGCTCTCCGTCGAGGACAACCTGCTTGCTGGCGCCTACATCCGACACGGGGCCGATGACATCACCACCGACATGGAGCGCTGGTATGGAGTGTTCCCACGCCTCGCTGAGCGGCGCTTGCAGCGTGCGGGCAGCCTCAGCGGCGGCGAGCAGCAAATGCTGGCAATCGCCCGTGCGCTGATGAGCCGACCCAAACTGCTTCTCTGCGACGAGCCCAGCCTCGGGTTGGCGCCACTCATCACGCAGGAGCTCTTCGCCGTGCTCGAACGGCTGAACCGCGACGACGGGCTGTCCGTGTTGCTGGTTGAGCAGAACGCCAACCTCGCGATGCACATCGCCGACCGCGTGTACCTGCTCGAAACCGGGGTGATCGTCGCGAGTGGCTCTGCTGAAGAGCTTGGTGCAGACGATGCCATTCGCAAGGCGTATTTGGGGTTCTGATGGAACTGTTCTTTCAACGACTCGTCGACGGTCTCAGCCAGGGCAGCGTGTACTCGCTGATCGCGCTCGGCCTTGTCATCATCTACCGCGGCACCGGCCACCTCAACTTCGCGCAAGGCGAGATGGCGTTGTTCTCGGCCTACTGCGTGTACCAGTTTGGCGAATGGGGCATTCCTATCTGGCCTGCCCTCGGTCTGGGCATGATCGTCGGCTTCGTGTTGGGCGCCGTGGCCGAGGTCACGCTGGTGCGCCCCATCAGCAAGAAGTCGCCGTTCGCTGTCTTCGTGGTCACGCTCGGCTTGTTCACGTTCCTCAACTGGCTCGACGGAGCCATTTGGGGCAACCAGCAGCTGCCCAACTCGGGCGTCGGCAGCAAGCAGCAGCGTTACCCCAGCCTGTTCCCCAACGACCCCGACGACGTGTGGCAGCCCTTCGGCGTGGCCATCCGAATCGAACGCGTGGGCATCTTCGTGCTGGTGTTGGTCATTACCGCGCTGTTGTTCCTGCTGTTCAATAAGACGAAGTTCGGTCTCGCGATGCGGGCGGTGGCCAGCAACACCGAGAGCGCCAAGCTGGCCGGTATCCGCACCAACACGGTCCTGATGGTCAGTTGGGGTCTCGCGGCCGCGATTGGAGCAGTCGGCGGTGTGGTGATGGCGGGGCTCAACAGCAACGTCAACCTCGGACTGATGTTCACGGTGTTCATTTACGGCTCGGCAGCAGCCACCCTCGGCGGGTTCGACTCGCCGGGTGGTGCGGTGTTGGGCGGTCTCATCATCGGTGTGATCGAGAACATGGCCTCCGGCTATGCACAGGAATGGATCGGCCAGGACATGAAGCTCTCGGTCGCCTTCATCGTCATCCTGACGGTCCTGCTGGTCAAACCATCCGGCCTGTTCGGTACTGCCAAGGTGGAACGAGTATGAAGTCGATGTTCAGCATTCGAGAAGGTGGCGCGGCCAGCTGGGCACTGCGCCTGGTCGCTGCTGCGATGGTGGCCGCTGCAGTGCTATGGATTCCCACAAGAACGGGCGCCGGCACCATCCAGACGGCGATCGAGGCGTTGGTGCTGATGGCGGCTGCCATGTCGCTCAACATATTGCTCGGCTACACCGGCCAAATTTCCATCGGCCACAGCGCGTTCCTCGGTATGGGTGCGTACACGACAGGAATCCTCGTGTCGTCCTACGGCTGGAGCCCGTGGCTCACCTTCCCCGTGGCGTTCATCCTCTCGTTCACGCTTGGTGTCATCGTCTCGTTCCCGGCGTCGCGTATCAAGGGCGTGTACCTGGCGCTGGTCACGTTGTCTCTGGCCCTCGTGTTCCCGCAAGTGGTCACGTGGAAGAAACTTGCCTGGCTCACTGGCGGCGGCTCCGGCCTACCAACGAAGGATGCCGTCGTCGCCGACACGGGGTTCAACATCGGCGCCGAATCGCGCGGTCAGATGCAGTACTTCGAAATCTTCGGCTGGGACCCATTTGGTGACTTGCGCAAGCCTGACAACAAGGCCGCGTTCTGGTATTGGATTGCGATGGGCGTCGTCATCATCGTGTACCTCGTGGCACGCGGCATGGTGAAGAGCCGGGTCGGTCGTTCGATGGTTGCAATTCGCGACAACGAGACGGCAGCCGCGGTGATGGGTGTCAACGTAGTGAGAACGAAGGCGCTGGTCTTCGGTATCTCCGCTGGGTTGTGTGCATTGCCAGGCTGTGTCACGGCCATCAAGACCGGTGGTGTCAGCCCCGAGGGAATTCAGAGCCTCACGGTTCGTGGCGCGATCACCTTCCTCATCGTGATGGTGGTCGGCGGCGCAGGGTCGCTGTGGGGCCCCATCGTCGGCGGTGCCGTCTACGTGTTCGTCACCGACAAGACCGGGGCGTGGTCCGACGACGACTCAATTCCGGCGCTGCTGCGTCCGCTCTTCGGATGGGCCAAGGTGCCGCCGAGTGACGGCATCTTCGCAATTCTTCTGATTGTGCTGATGTTCGTTGCGCCCCGAGGGCTCGTCGGCGTATGGAGGCAGTACAGTCCAAGGGTCGTTCGAGTCATTCCCCGCCCGGCGGGAGCGGTTGGGCCAGCGACCATGGCCACACTGGCCGTGTCAACTACCGACTCCGAGAGGGAGCACGAATGAAGCGTACAAAAGTCTTTGCAGCCGTCATTGCTGCCGGAGCTTTGTTGATTGCTGCCTGCAGCGACGACAAAACCACCCAAAGCACCACCGCACCGAGCACCGGCGAAACCACCGCAGTCGAGACCACGGTCGCAGCTGGCGAAACCACCGTCGAGACAGTCGTCGATACCACCCCGGCCACCGACCCGCCGGCTGAAGGCTGGATGGTCGACACCGAGGCATGCGTCGATCCCGATGCTGCCAACGCACCGATCGAGGGCACCATCAAGATCGGTTCGGCCATGCCGCTGTCTGGTGGCGCCGCTGCGGCTGCCTTCGCCCCCGTGAAGGATGGCTACGAGGCCTACATCAACTACGCCAACGAGAACGGCTTGCTGGGCGATATCTCCATCGAGATCGCGATCGAGGACGATCAGTTCAACGCCGAGCTCACCCCGGGCGCTGTTTCGAAGCTGATCGACACTGGTGTCCACATCTTCTCCGGCATCATCGGAACGGCGAACAACGCAGCCGTGCGCGGCACGCTGAACGACAACTGCATCCCGCAGTTGGCAAACCTCACCGGCTCGCCGGCGTGGGGAGACGTTGCCGGGTACCCGTGGACCACCGGCCAGTTGGCCCCGTACACGGTCGAGTCGAGGATCTATGCCGCACAGATCGCCGAGCAGTTCCCGGATGGCGCAACAGTGTCGCTGTACCACGTGAACAATGAGTTCGGCCAGGTCTATGTCGATGCGTTCACCGAGATCGCCGATGAGTTCGGCATCACCATCGTCAGCGAGGAGACCATCGAGGCCACCGACTCGGCTCCGCCGGTCGCCCAGATCACCAACATTGCTGGCGAGGCACCCGATGTGATCGTGGCGGTGCCGCTGGGTGCTCAGTGCATCACCTTCCTCACGGAGGTTGCCAACGCCAAGGCCGCCAACACCGGCTGGACGCCCGCAATCTTCATCACCAACACTTGCGCCAGCAGCCTCATCCTCGGTGCATCGGGCCCAGCGGCCAGCGGCCTCTACACCTCGAGCAACCTCATCGACGTCGTCGACCCGGCGAACGCTGAGATTCCTGAAGTTGCCGAGTACCTGGCAGTCATGACTGCTGCTGGCAAGGCTGAAGTGGCGGCCACCGCTGTTGCTGGTTGGACCACCGCTGAGACGACCATTGCCATTCTCATCCAGGCAGCTGCGTCGCCGGAGGGACTCACCCAGGCCTCCATCATCAACGCAGCCCGCAACTTCACCTACGAGCCCTCGTTGGGCCTCGACGGTGTGGTGTTCAAGATGAATGGTGAGGAAGACGCGTTTCTGGCCGAGAGCCTCGTCGTGCGCCAGTACGACGCCGCCACCGCCACGTTCACCGACATCGGCGAACTGATCACTGAGTTCGAGAGCTGATCAACCGAACTGTCCCCACAGGCTGACGTACCCACGACAACCTGAGTGCAACAATTGAGATGTGGCCCACCCTTCGGGGTGGGCCACATTTGCGTTCTCAACTGGTTCGTGTGAGCCGCGCTCGCCGCAGTGAGTCCGCCGTCAGCACGATCAGCCCGACCCACACCAGTGCGAAACCGAACAGGCGTGTGGGCGGCAGCGATTCGTTGTAGATCAGCCAGCCGATGACGAAGTTCATCGAGGGGACGATGTATTGCATCGGGCCAATGATGGTCAGCGGCATGCGTTGCGCCGCGTAGGCGAACAGCATCAGGGGGCCAACGGTGGCCAGCCCGCTGAAAACCGCAAACGCCAGGTCGCCGTTCGAGGCGGTGTTGGGAATGCTGTCGGCTTTGCTGGCAAACACGGCTGCGAGCGCAAGCGCAGGACCGACAAGAATGAACGACTCGGCCGCCATGCTCTCCACCGGCGTCAACGGCACATGCTTCTTGATGTAGCCGTAGGTGGTCCATGAGGCGGCGATGAGCAGCGCCAACCACGGCACGCCGCCGTACGAGACGGTGAGCACGACGACGGCGGCGCTTGCGAATGCGAGGGCGATCTTGAGGGCCAAGCGCAACGGCTCGTGCAGCACCAGAACGCCAACTGTCACGGTGCCCAGCGGGGCGATGAAGTAGCCAAGCGCCGTCTCCAGCACATGGCCATTCACCACGGCCCAGACATATGCGGTCCAGTTCACGGTCAGCAGCACGGCGGCCGCACCCACGCGGGCTAGGAGAGCGCGGTCGTCGCGCAGCACTGCGAGAAATCGCCAGTGCCGCGTGGCGGTGAGGATGATCGCCATGATGATGGCGGAGGCGGTGATTCGCCAGCCGATCAACTCGAACGCGTTGAAGCCCTTGAGCTGCTTCCAGTAGATGGTGAGCAAGCCCCAGATGACGTACGCGGCGACTCCGGCGATGATGCCAGCGCGCTGCTCCGCGTGCTGCCCGGGTTCTGAGGCGGTCACGCTATTTCAGCAGCGTGAGCGCGAGGTGGTTGAGGTCTGCTGCGCGATGGAACTCGACGCGCGGGTCCTGGTGCAGCGTGTCGTGCAGGAACGCAAAGCTGAGACCCGAGGCAGGGTCGACCCAGCACAACTGGCCGCCGGCGCCGGCATGGCCAAACGCTCGCGGCGTCGCGGGCATCCAGCGGTGCAGATGAAAGCCGTCGTTGCCCGACACGTACCCAGCAATGGTGCGGTTGGCGGGGACTTTGTCGGTAGCGCTGATGCCGCCATTACGAATGGTGCCGACCGCATCGACCAACCAGTCGTCGGGTAGTGCGCCCCCGAAGTTGTGGAGGAAGTGTTGATAGATGGCTGCAACGTTCGCTGCAGTTGCGACGGCGCCACCGCCGGGGATTCCTACCGCCTGTGAGCGGTGATCGTTGAGCGAGAGCAGCAGGTCAATGCCGATGGCCGCGACGGGCACGTACTCCTCACGCCCGTAGGTGGCGACCAGGTCGGCAAGCTCAGCGGGGTATTCGCCGGTTGTGCGCACTGTCACGGCGCCGACCGCCTCTGGGCCAAGAACACGGCCGACTCCGGCGGGTTGCATGACTCGCTCGTGCACGACGTCGAGGTAGCTGCGTTGGTTCAGAGTCTCGAGCAACTCGGCAATGACCCAATGGGCTGAAACGGGGTGATACTCGGTCTTCGAGCCCGCCGGATAGTCCAGCGACCACTCGGCGAACTGGTCTCGGCGACCAGCACTTGTTCCCCACCGGTCGGGGCCGATCGGTGCCTGCGGAAAGCCGCCTTGCATGGTGAGCAGCTGCAGAACGGTCACATTGTCTTTGCCGTGATGGCCGAATTCTGGAAGGTAATGGGCGACGGGTCTGGTCAGTTCTAGCGTTCCGTCGGCGA
Organism: Ilumatobacteraceae bacterium; assembly: GCA_031428795.1. Classification (GTDB taxonomy): domain Bacteria; phylum Actinomycetota; class Acidimicrobiia; order Acidimicrobiales; family Ilumatobacteraceae; genus UBA668. Next base: position 9,850 of record JANOYI010000173.1, read on the forward strand.
AGTGTGGAAGCAGTGCCATTGCCACCAGCGCCTTGGTGGCAGAGAAGATGACGAATCGGTCGTCATTGGTGGCGTCGCCGAACGACTCGAAGTGAACCACCTCACCCTCGAGGCCGAGCGCAAGCTGTGCGGCGGTGATGTTCCCCGACCCGATCTCCTGCTGGATGCGATTGGTGAGGGCGTGCAGGCCGGTAGCGGAGAGGGAGGTCACGCTTCGTACAGTACGTGGCGAGGGGGAACAGATGGCAGATGTGCGTGTGGCTCGGATCTGGCAAGCTCGCGGCATGGACATTCACGTCGCGCCCGACGCGCCACAGGCGGCCGCCGATGCCGCCGATTGGGTCGCTCGTCAGTTACGCAACGCTGTCCGCCGCCGCGGCGCGGCGTCGATTGCCGTGAGCGGCGGCAACACACCCGCCTTGATGTTCGCGGAGCTCGCGCAGATGGAAGTGCCGTGGGCGGCGGTCGACGTGTGGCAGGTGGACGAACGAGTCGCCCCAGATGACAACCCGGCCCGCAACGCTCACCTGCTTGCCGCGCTGCCCATACCCAAGAGTCGGCTGCATTTGATGGCGGTGACGGCGCGCGATCAGCTGGCGGCGGCCAGGCGCTATGCGGCGAAGCTGCCCGACCGATTCGACGTCGTGCACCTTGGGATGGGCGACGACGGCCACACTGCATCGTGGCCACCCGGTGATGATGTGATCGACAACGCCGAGCCTGTCGCCATGAGCGGGCTCTATAACGGATTCCTGCGAATGACGCTGACCCCAGCGGTCGTCAACGCTGCTCGGCATCGGTTGGTGCTCGCACCGGGCTCATCCAAGGCCACGCCAATGCGGCGCTGGTTGCTGGAGGATCGGTCACTGCCGATTCAGCGGGTTCGACGCACCAACACGGTCGTTGTCATCGACGATGCTGCGGCCGCCCAACTGCCCACCGCGTCGTAGCAGACCGTCCGCACAGGCGGCAGGGGTAGCGTCGGCGGTGATGGACATCACCACCACCCCCGAATGGGCGGCCCTGCAGTCGACCGCTCCGCCGGCGCACCTGCGCACCCTGTTCGCCGACGACCCGACCCGCGCCGAGCGCTATGTGGTGACCGCCGGCGACCTGCGCATCGATTACTCGAAGCACCGCATCGACGACGACGTGATGGTGGCGTTGCAGGCAGTCGCCCGAGCCGCTGGGGTAGAAGCGCACCGTGATGCGATGTTTGCCGGCGAACAGATCAACACCACCGAGCAGCGCGCCGTCTTGCACACCGCGCTACGCGCACCTGCGGACGCGACCGTGTTGGTTGATGGCCTCAACGTTGTGCCCGACGTGCACGAAGTGCTCGGCCGGATGGCGCACTTCGCCGAGCAGGTGCGCAGCGGTGAGTGGTTGGGCGCGACCGGCAAGCGGATTGCGACTGTCGTCAACATCGGCATCGGTGGCAGCGACCTGGGGCCGGCGATGGCGTACCTGGCGACTGCCGCGTTCGGTCAGCACGGCCTCGCATGTCGGTTCGTCAGCAACGTCGATGGCGCCGACATCACCTCCAACCTCGCCGATCTCGACCCGGCCACCACGCTCGTCGTCGTCAGCTCGAAGACGTTCACCACCATCGAGACCATCACCAACGCCAGCGAAGCGCGCCGATGGTTGACGGCCGAGTTGGGCGCCGACGCGGTGGCCAAGCACTTCGTCGCGGTCAGCACCAACGCCGCCAAGGTCGCTGAGTTCGGTATCGACACGGCCAACATGTTCGGCTTCTGGGATTGGGTGGGTGGGCGCTACTCCGTCGACTCGGCCATCGGTCTCTCGCTGATGATCAGCATCGGCGCCAACGGGTTCCGTGAGTTCCTCGACGGCTTTCACGCCATCGATGCACACTTCCGCAACGCACCCGCAGAACAGAACGGACCGATCCTGATGGGCTTGCTGGGTATCTGGTACCACAACGTGTTGGGTGCTGAGACCAAGGCGGTGCTTCCGTACGCCCACGAATTGCGTCGCTTCGCTGCCTACCTGCAGCAGCTGGACATGGAGAGCAACGGCAAGAGCGTTCGCCTGGATGGTGGCCAGGTCACGACGACCACTGGCCCGATCGTGTGGGGTGAGCCGGGTACCAACGGCCAGCACGCGTTCTATCAATTGCTGCATCAGGGCACGCGGTTGGTGCCCATCGACTTCATTGGGTTCGCGCAACCGAACCACACGCTTCATTCACAGCACGATCTGTTGATGGCCAACCTCTTCGCGCAGGGTGAGGCGCTGGCGTTCGGTAAGACACTGGAGGAAGTGGTCGCGGAGGGTATTCCCGCCCATCAGCAGGCAGCGCGCGTGTTCCCGGGTAACCGCCCGAGCACCACCATCCTGGCGCCGCGCCTGACGCCCGGCGTGTTGGGTCAGCTCATCGCGCTGTACGAGCAGATCGTGTTCGTACAGGGCGCCGTGTGGGGCGTCAACAGCTTCGACCAGTGGGGTGTTGAGCTGGGCAAGGCGCTCGCCAATCGCATCACTCCCGAGCTCACTCGCAGCGATGAGCCCGCGCACGACTCCGGAACCAGCGCCTTGATTCGCTGGTACCGGGCCAACCGCCTGAGCTAGGGCAGCAAGGGCTAGCTCGCCTGAGTGACGGTGTTGCTGCCGGACTCGACGGTGTACGTGCCGTAGGTGGTGACTTCGCTGTCGGGGTCGGCAACGTCGGCCACGATCCTGTACTCCGACGTCCACCGCTCCGGCGTGACCGTGTGCAGGCTGTAGCCGCGATGCGCGAGCTCAGCGTCGACGAGGTCGGGGAAGGTGCGCAGTATGTCAACGAGGGCTTCGTCGATGTTGCTGGTGGAGCTGATCGAAGTGGTGATGAACTCTGCGCCGACGTTGAGGCCGGTACCGCGGTCACCCGCACGCAGCTGACCGACTGCAGCGAGGTGGATGTCGCCGGTGACGACCACCAGATTCTGCACGTCGTTGTCGGCGAAGGCTTGCAGCAGCCGAGCGCGCGCCACCGGGTAGCCGTCCCATTGGTCGAAGTTCAGCACGGCACCGTTGAAGGTCGCATCGGCAAGAACGACTTGGTTGCCAATCAGTTTCCAGGCGGAGGTGGAGGCCGTAAGGGTGTCGAGCAACCACTGTTCCTGCTCGGCGCCCAGCATCGTTCGTGTTGGGTCGAGCGCTTCCGGGCACGGTGGGTCGGTGCTGAGCGTGATGTCACCGCAGGCTTGATTCGTGCGGTACTGCCGGCCGTCGAGCAGCGCTACCTCGATGAGATCACCCCACTGCGTGCCGCGGTACATGCGGTACTCCTGGCCGGCTGACGCGGGTGGGTCGAGCCGGACGGGCTGGTGTTCCCACCAGGCCTGGTACGCGGCGAAGCGACGGGCCTGGAAACCAGCCTCGTCGGCAGGTTCCTGTGGGGTGAGCCCGGCATAGTTGTTCTCCACTTCGTGGTCGTCCCAGATCACAAACCACGGGCAGATGGAGTGCGATGCCTGTAACTGCGGGTCGCTCTTGTATTGGCCGTACCGATTGCGGTAGCCGTCGAGGGTCGTAGGTTCCTCGCCGACGTGCTCACGAGTCGTTGAGTTGGGGTCGAACGGCACCCCGGCGCCCTCGTAGATGTAGTCGCCGAGCCACACCGTGAAGTCCGGACGCTGTTCGGCAATGTCGCGGTGAGCGGCGTAGTACCCGGCGGCGATGTTCTGGCAGCTCGCAGCAGCGAACTTGGCCTGCGCCAATGGAGCGTCTGGTGCGGGCGCCGGCCGCGTGACACCCACCGGGCTGATGTACGTGCCCACTCGAAACCGGTAGAACCAATCGCCCTGGTCGAGCTGTGCGATGGCGTGAACAGTGTGCCCATGCGCGGCAGTCGTTGTCTCGGTGCCGCTGTACGCAATCTCGGCGAAGTCGTCGGTGGCGCTGACTTCCCAGAGCACGTCGATGTCGTCTGCCGGCATGCCGCCGCCGGTGTACGGCTCGGGTGCGAGACGGGTCCACAGCACAACGCTGGTTGCATCCGGGTCGCCGGAGGCAATGCCGAGGGTGAAGGGGTCGCCAACGAGCTGGATGTCGGCCATTGTCGATGTCGTGTTTGCGGGCGCTGTTGTGGTGGGCGCATCAGTCGCCACGACCGTTGCGTCCGTGGTCGCTGCCGAAGTGTTGTCTGTCGAGTTGGTTGAGTCGCTGGTGTCGGAACTGTCACTGCACGCCGCGATCGCTACCGCCGCTCCGCCGCAGAGAAACACACGACGGGACATCGACAGGCTGAACGGGCGAGGCAGTGGACGCATTGCGTCAGTCTGCCCTCACGCCGGCCACTCAACGCTTCACCACCACCCAAGTCGGCGTTCATCTGGCGGTAGTACCGCATGTCAGCGCCGACTCACGGGACGGTGGCGAAGACGGCCTTGAGGTAGTGGCCCTGCGGGAAGTCGACAGGGTGATCGACCGGGTGGCGAGTACGCCGAAACTCTTCCATCGGCCGGCCAGCCTGTGCGGCGGCGTGCGAGACAGTTGTATGGAACT
>JANOYI010000174.1:0-17688 GCA_031428795.1 Ilumatobacteraceae bacterium
GCGTGCGCCGAGCGCCTCCAGGTATTGGCGCAGCGTCGAGACACGCACGTCCTCAGAGTGCTCCAGTTTGGAGATCGCCCCTTGGGTGACATCGAGACGACCGGCCAGTTCGACCTGGCTGATTGCTTCGCCATGTCGAAGTTCGTAGAGGCGGATCTCCTCGAGTGTCTCGACGCGCAGCGCGGCGAGCCGCTCGGTAGCGCCGGGCTTCGCCACGACAGCATCACGGAGGTCAGAGAATTTGGTTCGTGCCATCAGATCAATCCTTCCTCTTCTAGTTCGTGGAGATACTCGTCGTACAGGTCATCGGCCAGCGGGACCGCCCACTCATACCACTCATTCCAAGCACCTGACTTGTCGCCACCGAGCAGAAGGATCGCTTGCCGTCGCGGATCGAAACAGAACAGCACCCGCAACGCACCACCCTTGGCCGCTCGCAGTTCCTTCATCGACTGGTGTCTGGACGAGTGGATCCGATCGACGATCGGTCGACCAAGATCGGGTCCACGTTCTGCAAGAACGTCAACTCGATCGGTGACGGCCTCTCGTTGGTCATCGGTCAGCGTCGACCACCACTCATCGAACTGATCGGTGACCTCGATCTCCCACACCGACAAAGTATGACTCTTTCCTCATCATGAGTCAAGACTCATATCGAGGAGGCCGCCCGACGTCTCGAACCGCCGATCTGCGCTATCTGCTCGGTCCATCGGTGGTCGAGGGCGCCGTGCGCGTCGATGAACATTCTCGTGCCATGTGACCCACCCTGAGCGGCCGACGAACTGGATCCCGCCTGCGTGATATCGAGCCGGACGAACGAGCATCACGCCTCCACAACTGTGGAGCGTTGCACACCAGCGGCCGGGGTCAGGGCGTCGATCGGTCGGAGAACGAGTGATGCTCGTGGACGACCATCCACTCGCCGGCTTGCCGTTGCAAGCCGATCGTCAGGCGCAACAGGTTGATCGTTGCCTCCGCGAGGTCCTTCGGAGTGCCGCAGCGCAACAGCGCCCACGCGAAGGCCACGTCGTCGCCAGCGGTGACATCGAGTTCCATGATCTCGAAGGACGCACCGGATCGTTGCCACTCGAAGAATGCGGGCCATGTCCGGCTGTAGGCGTCGATGCCACGCACTCCTCGCTCGGGCGGCGGGACATCGAACATGACGATGTCATCAGCGTGATGCTCGAGAACTCGTTCCAGATCGCCGGCGTGGACGGCGTCGGCCCAGCCGTTGACGAGACCCCGGATCTGGTCGCGGTCGACGTCAGTAGTCATGGCGTGAGGTCCGTCTGGGCCATGCCTGTCGCCGGATCGAGCGGGTACGAGACGTGTTGATGGATCATCCTCCACGCGCCGTCAAGACGTCGGAACACCCGCGTCCCGCGCGAGAAATGCAGCCGTTCGGTGCCGGACTCGTCGATCTGACGGATGCGGTTCATGCCCCACGTCACTGCCACGTCTTCGGTGACGACGACGTGGAGGTCGGGCACGTCCCACATGAACGTTCCCTGCATTGCGTCGAACCCGGTCTGGCAGATGGCACGGACTGCGTCGATGCCGACGTGCTGGAGTCGGTCGGTGTGTTCGTATGAGACGACATCGGTCGCGATCGGTGACATCGCCCCGTCGATGTCCTTCGCTGCCGAGGCAGCGAACCATCGCCGGAACAATTCGCGGATCTCCGATTCTGCTTCTGCATGGTCACTCATGTGCCTGTCCTTTCGTTTGTAGTGCCGGCATCGATGCCGGCACGTACGTTGTGACGGGCGAGACCCGTCGGCGTCACCGATGTTTCTCGTGAGAAGAAGTCGCGATGACCGACGGGCGTCTCGATCGTCACAACATCAACGACCCAAGCGCGAGGAGCCTTCGTGAAGCATTCATCGGTCGAGCAGCCCCGCAGCTCCATTGCGGTGCCCACCAGTCGAGCGGCGTTCACAACTGCGTTCGAACTGCATCGCCGGGAGCTGCATGTTCATTGCTACCGGATGCTCGGGTCATACACCGACGCCCAAGATCTCGTCCAGGACACGTTCCTGCGTGCGTGGCAGTCGCGAGACCGATTCGAAGCACGATCATCATTCCGAGCGTGGCTCTACCGAATCGCGACCAACGCGTCCCTCGACGCGCTGCAGCACAGCTCCCGACGAAAGACGGTCCTCGCTGGACGCCCATCGGACCTCCTCGGCGAATCCGCAGACCTGAGCCCGTTTCCAGACGCGATGCTCGACCTGGCCGCCGAAGGCGCCGACCATGCAGTGATCGAGCGCGAAACGATCGAGTTGGCATTCCTCGCGGTCATCCAATACCTGCCGCCGCGCCAACGCGCCGTCGTGCTCATCCGAGACGTACTTGGCTGGACTGCTGCCGAAACCGCTGATCTGCTCGACACCAGCGTCACGTCGGTCAACAGTCTGCTGCAGCGCGCCCGGGCGACGCTCAACCTGCACCGGCCAGCACGACGAGCCGACTGGAAACGGCGCACGGTGACCAACACCGAAACCGAACTGCTCGACCAGTACATGCGTGCACACCAACGCGCCGACGCCGACGCGATCATCGCACTCGTCGACGACGAAGTACGCATCACCATGCCACCCGAGCAACCCGCGATCGGCAAAGCACAGACCGCCCAGTTCTTCACCCTGCTCTTCGGTCCCGAGCGGCCCGGCGAATGGCGACTCGTCCCCGCTTGGGCAAACCGCCAACCCGCAGCCGCGAACTACCTCAAACGTGCCGACGACACCGAATACCGGGCCTTCTCGATCGACGTACTACGCGTCGAAGACGACCGCATCATCGAGATCAACTGCTTCGCCGGCGACCATCTGTTCACAGAGTTCGACCTGCCGCTCGTCCTCTGAACGCCCACAGCAGCGCACGAGCCTGCGAAGAAGTCCGGTGACCGCAGCGCCACTGACCCGTCACAACCTTCGGAACGTCGGCAAACAACCGACCAACACTGACGGCGCTCGACCACCGAGCACCACAGGCAGTCCATCGCCGGTGACATCGGGAAGTCGGTACATTTCGTCGAGGATTGACTCAGCGACCGGATTGCCATCGGTACCGATCAACCATGTGATCTGCCGACGTCGATTGTGGTGGTGTAGTCGAAGAACGCGCAGCAGGCCTTCTCTCGCTGCGAGAGGTCTCGAACCCACTCCTCTACGCCAAGCTTCGCAGTGAAGCGGAACGGCAGCCCTGCGCCGATTCGTTCTCGGCCGGCGAGGGCGTGGTCGAATCCCCGATAGACGCTGCATTGGTGGGTCCCAGCTCGACCCCGTCCGTGCAGATCAAAACGGTGTCGCCCATCTCCAGTTGCAGCGAATGGTTGCGGGGTGCGCGAGTTCCGTATCCGAGGGGCGGGCCGGGCTGTAACGGAGCGAAAAAGGCGTCACCGTCGCGCAGTACCAGAGGCGGCAAATGGCCTGCGGACGCGTAGGTGATGAGGCGGTCCGCTGGCCTGTAGCGGGCGTCAAGGACGGTCGCCATCTGGCCAGAGTTTTCGAAGGCTGTGCTCGCCAAGCGCAGAGTGCGAGCGGGATCGTGTCCTTCCAGGAGGTAGGCGTGAACGTGAGCTTTGAGGCGGGTCATGTTCGCGACAGCGGCCAGGCCGTGCCCGGACACGTCGCCGACGGTAAATGCGATTTCTGTTTCATCGACGGCTGTCCACTCGTACCAGTCGCCGCCAACGTTGGCAGATCGGTAGCGGCCGACGATCTCGATTCCGTTCGGGACAGCCATCGGGGGTGGCGCGACGATGTGCTGGATCGCGATCGTGAGCAGTTCGAGTGAATGCTCTTGCGCGTCGATGGTCGCGATCTGTTCGATCTCGACGGCGGCGAAGGTCAACAGATCCTCCATGCACCCGCGAGGTGGTTCGGCCACGCGGTTGTGTGATCGTCATAGACGCAGAGCGCTCCCAGCATGACCCCGTTCGAGTTTCGCAGCGGCACGCCGAGGTAGGAGCCGACCTGTCCAGTGGTGACGGGCGGCAGGTCGCGAACCCAGGCGTGCGTCGAGGCGTCACCGATGACGACGCTCGTGCCGGCCGCCATCGTTACCGAGCACAAGCTATCGGGGATGGGTGTGCCCTCGATCGACGGTGCGATCCCGTGAGCGACCGGCACGTATTGGGCGTCTCCGATCAGCGAGATCTGGGCAAACTTGCTCTCTGCGAACGCCGCTGCAAGATCGACAACACGTTGCAGGGTCGCTGACCGGGCAAGCGCCAGTCGATCGAGTTCCTCGACGATCGCAGACCTGGCCGGGTCGGCGAGCACGGTCCAATCGAGGGTCATCTCGACACCATCGACCAAGTCCGTGGCGGATGCGTCGTTGTCGATCATCACCGTCTCCCCGTTCCCCAAACTCGTTCGTTCCGCGATACTCGAAGGTGCCGGGGTCTGCGGCTCAAGAGGTGCGCCCGAATCATCCCACAACCCGAACCGCAGTCAACGCTGGTGGCAATTCTTGTCGGCCAAGGTGTCACAGCTTCCATGTCGGCCAGGACGGGGCGCTGCGATCAGAGTCGACCTACCAGCGGCCGCGCAGCCGACCAAGGAACTGATGTGCAGATAGCCGAGGCCCCATGGCAACGGCACTCCTGCCGGCAATCTGCAGGACGGGTAGCGTCGGCCTGTGGCACGGACCCCTGATCAGCCCACGTCGACGACGAAGAGCAGGCGGCGGCAAGCCGAGCTCCTCCACGCTGCGAACGCAGCATTCGAGCAGCGAGGGTATGTCGATACGAGTGTCTCCGACATCGTGACGATCGCCGGCGGCTCGCGCGCCTCGTTCTACTCGTACTTCACCTCGAAGGACGAGGCGTTGAGCGTGCTCGTGCAAGAACTCACCGACGACCTGTTCGCCGCCGCAACACAGCCGATCGCGCCGGGTGCGACACCGTTCCAGTACCTCACGGCGACGATTCGCCAGTTCATGGAGGCCTACCGCGATCGCGCTTCTCTCTTGCTGATTCTCGATCAGGCGACGACGGTCAACGACGAGTTCCTGAACCTTCGCCTGGCAATCCGGGCTCGCTTCGCGGCGTCACTCGAGACGGTGCTGATTCGACGTCAACGCCGCCATCCGGATGCGGACGGTCTGGCCCCGGGTCTCACCGTCGACACCCGCGGGATCGCGCTCGAAGTGCGCGCGCCAGCCGACGCCCTGCCGGTACTGCAGTCATTGTTCGGAGTCGCAACATGAGCATCAAGAAGGAGAACGCAACCATCGTTGGAGTCGGTGCCGCCGCCTGTGTCGCATGTTGCGCCGGACCGATCATCGGTTTCCTCGCCGCGATCGGGATCGGCACCGCCGTCGGCTTCGCGTTGTTCGGAACAATCAGCCTCGTCGTCGGCGCGCTCGCTGTCGCCTTCGTGGTTCGCCGTTGCCGACGCCGAGCGGTCACGTGCAGCACTATCCCTGCGCCTGTTGCGGTCGAGATGCCGACCGCGCGCGCACGCGGATGACCTGACGCGGGTGCCCGGCTCGGCCATCGAGGCGGGCTCACCGATGCCAGCGCGCCGATCGGACCCGCTTGACGGGATTCGGTGGTCAATCGACCGGTGGGCGCGCCGGAACGGTGTGGAGGTGAATCTCGCGCGTGAGCGCTTGGATCTCCTTGACGATCTGGTCTGCTTCGATGTTGGTCTCGTAGTCATGGCGAGCGAGTTCGCTGCTGATCTGATCCTCGCGTTTGGCGGCGATCAGCAGGATCGCTCCCTGCATCGCGGCAAGACACGACAGGATCAGATTGAGCAGGATGAACGGGTACTTGTCGAAACCGACGTTGCGGTTCCCGATCATCCATCCGACCAGGAACACCAGGGCGCTGAACACGAACCCCCACGACCCCATCCCGTTGCGGAGCCGGTCCGCCGATCGCTCCCCCAAAGTGAGCCGATCACCGCTCCGGACGGCGGGATGATGATGCCAGCTGGGTCGTTTGATGTGCAGGTCGTTCTTGATGCTCATGGGACGAGTCCTCTCGATGGTGACGGACGTTGTGGGGCCGACGGCCCCTTGGGACGCGATGCCGTTCCCATCCAACCGTGCGGTTACCCGCGATCGTCGTTCACCCGTGCGCCGCATCGCCCGGCTCCCGGTCCTGGTTCGGACAGCACCGGCGACCGCCCCCGCATGCCGCGACCTCGACCGCTCACTCCGCGCCAGGGCAATTCGGAGCTGCTGACGTTCCGACGTACGTTGCTGGTGCAGGGGTTCGTGCGAACGCATCCACGGCCACGCCGGCAGTTCGCCATCGAGGCTGACAGCCAGCGCACCGCGCGTCACGTTCGGCAGCGTTCAGGAAGTCCCGTTTCGATCGCAGTCACCTGCATGTGGTCGAGGATGGGGAGCGAGATCAGGCACGGGCGCGTTGGCGGGCGAGAGTGGTCATTGCGAGGGCGACGACGAGGCCTTCTGCGACGAGTGACCAGATCGCGATGGTTTCGCTCCAGTTGCCGATGTCACCGTTGGCGTTGGGGAGTCCAGTGGTTCTGGTGAGGATGAATCCGGCCACGGTTGCAGCGCATGTGAGTCCGCCAAGGATCCATCCGCGGGTGTCTCGTTGTGCCAGTAGGACGATCGACACGATTGATGCGGCGATCAGCAGGACGTAGCCGAGGCCGAGGTAGGCGGTCTCGTCGACCTTGCCGGCGAGTTCTGTGGTGTGGATCGCGATGACAGCACTGAGGCCGGCGATACCGGCGAGGTCGACGACAGGCAGCTTGTTCGTTGCTGCCGATGGGTCGTGAAGGGGCCGTGTGGTTGTTGTGGTCATGGGGGGTCTTCTCTCTGGGTTGGTCGATCGAGGAGTGGTGACAGTTGCGGGTGGGCCGGAAGCGTGCGGTTCGGACGCGTCCGGAGGGTCAGGACTGGGTTTGGCCGTCGTGCGGGAATCCGGTGGTCCAGTGGGTGGTGTTGTTGTGGGTGATGATGTAGGCGTCGTATCCGGGCTGGCTTTCGATCCAGTCGAGGCCGTCGACGCCCATGACGAACAGAGCGGTGGCGTAGGAGTCGGCAGTGCCGAGGTCGGGGCCGGTGACGGTGGCGCTGGCGAGGTCGGTGGTTGGTTCGCCCGTGCGTGGGTCGATGATGTGGGCGCCGCGTTCGTATGTGGCCGATGTTGCAACGGCACCCAGTCCGTCGATGGTGATGACGGTGGCTTGTTGGAGGGGTTGATCGGGGTGGCGGATGCCGACTCGCCAGCCGCGACCCGTTTCGGGTGTCCCGCGGAGGGCGATGTCGCCTCCGGCGTTGATGCACAGGTTGCGGGCTCCGGCGGCTTCGAGGATGTGGGCGGCGTGTTCGATTGCCCATCCCTTGACGTAGCCGGACGGGTCGAGGGTGGTGCCGTTGGGTGCTGGGACGGCGAACGCGTCGAAGGTGCCGTCGGTGATCTCGGTCAGCTCGAGGCAGCGGAGCAGTACGTCTTCGGTTTCGGTACTGAGGTCGGTGATGGAGAGTTCGCCGCGTCCGAATCGGCTGATCTCGCTGTCGTGCTTGTAGGTGCTGAACGTGTCGTCGACGTGGTGCAGCCAGGCAATGACGTCATCGAGCGCGCCGGCTTCAGGGAGCGGTTGTCTGATGTCGATGCTGATGGCCATGCCCATGACGTGCTCGACATGTTGAATCTGGTCGACGGTGGCGTTCATGCGATTGTCGTGGTGCCAGCAGCACGGGCTTGATCGATCGCCGACTGAAGGGACCGCGTGTAGGCGTCACTGGTGTAGGTCGCTCCCGAGACGGTGTCGACGTGGGCGGTCTGGGCGGTGAGGACTTCTGTGCGCAGTGTTGGGAGGGCGCGGGCGTTGATCCGAACGCTCTTGTCGTCGCCGTTGGGGTAGGCAACGACGGCAACCTCGCTGATCGCGCCGTTGGTGAATTGCAACTGCACCTGGACGGGGCCGTACTTGGTGTTGACGAGGTCACCGTTGTAGGCCTGAATGGCTAGGGCCGGGACCACTGGTGCCGGTGTCGTTGACACCGATGTGTTCGACGGCATGGGGGCCGTGGCGATGGGGAGTGCCGCTGGGAGCGCTGCGATCGTTTGGCTGGCGGCTTGGGAGGTGTTGATGTCGGCGAACAGGTAAGTCAGTCCGCCGGCGGTCGCGCAGCTCATCGCGAGTGCTCCCAGGCGGGCGACCCGTGACGGGTGGTGCCGCTTCGATCGCTTCGGCTGCGGAGCGGGCGACGTTGCTGGACCGTCGTATGCGGTGGGTGGCGCAAACGGTTGGGTCGGAGATGTTCGGGGGCTGCCACTGCTGTTGCGCCGTTGGTTGAGTCGTTCGAGGCGGTCGAGCAGCGGGTCAGCGCTGGTGGCTGAGATCGGGTGGGTGCTCATGCAACACATACAACTCGCCCAAGGTCAATGCCTCGTGAGCGCGATGTTGGAGCCAGCTGTGAATCAGCTGCGTCGAGGAGCCAGCTTTGCAAGGACACGCACCCCGAGGGCATACATGGCGAACGCTGCTGCGACGACGAGGCCCGCCTCGAAGACGAGGGTGGTTGCGTTGGTTCCGGATTGGAATGCGTGTAGCCCGGCAAGTGCGACACCGACGACGGATGTCAAGTGGACGATCCTCCACAGTCGGGGGCGCAGCCGCTTGCGGGGCCAGGAGGTGAACACTGTGATCGCGAACAGGTAGGTGGCAACGACTCCCCACGTGATTGCCCAAGGAGCGTTGTCAGCGGTGCCGGGTACGAAGACTTGGAGCAGGCCGATCCCGGAGTTGCTGTCGAGATATGCGGCTAATACGTGCACGACGGTGAACACGAGTGCGAGGCCGCCGAGCCAGTTGTGCAGATCGAGCCACCACGCGGGTCGCCGTCGTTCACCGGTGTTGCGCGAGGAGAAGAAGAACCCGAATACGAGCGCCGCGACTGCCAGTACGGTCGCGACGATCCCGGTGGATCGGCTGAGGTACCAGCTCAGATTGTTCACGTGACATCCTCGCTCGGATCCCCCGGCGGCGTTGACATTGGCAGTCGGATCGTGACGGTGACGCCCTGTCCGCGGGTGGAGGTCAGCTCGACTGTGCCGTGGTGGGAGGTGATGATTGCTTCGGCGATCGACATCCCGAGCCCGGCGCCACCGCTTTGACGCGATCGCGAGGCGTCGGTGCGGTAGAAGCGCTCGAACACGAGAGCAGCTTCGTCCGGATTCATGCCGGGCCCGTCGTCGCGCACGGTCACGACGGCCTGGTCGCCGTCGGTGCGGAGGTCGATGGTCGACTTCGTGCCTGTTGGGGTGTGCGTTCGAACGTTGGCGAGGAGGTTGTCGATCACTTGGCGTAGGCGGGTGGCGTCGCCGGTGACGATGACGACGTCGGAGATGCTGAGCGCGATCGGGAAGTCCGCGGCGACGGTTCGCGCTGTTCTGATGGCTTCGACGAGCAGTTCGGCGATGTCGACTGGTTGCTGTTCGAGGGGTCGGCCTTCGTCGAGCCGGGCGAGGAGCAGCAGTTCCTCGACGAGTTCGTTCATCCGGGAGGTTTCGGCGCCGATGCCGTGGATCGCCCGTTCCAGGTCGGCGGGATGATCGCGTGCGCCGCGCTCGAACAGTTCGGTGTACGCGGTGACTGCTGTGAGCGGTGTTCGCAGCTCGTGCGACACGTCGGCGACGAAGCGGCGCATCCGCTGTTCCGATGTCCGCAGGTCCGCTTCCGTCGCGTCGCGTTCCGCGAATGCTTGGTCGATCCGGTCGAGCATCGTATTCAACGCGGTCGCGAGCCGGCCGACCTCGGTGCTGGGTCCGGCGCCGGGCGCGCGTTGTGTGACCTGTCCGCCGGCGGCGGCGATCGCAAGGGCGGTCTGCTCGACGCGTCGGAGTGGTTTGAGACCGGCCCGGACGAGGAGCCAGCCGCCGGCGATTGCGATTGCGAGCGCACCAGCAGCGACGACGAACTCGATCAGGAGCAGCCGGTCTTGGGATTCGCTGATCTCGTGCAGCGTCTGTCCGATGAACAGCTCGCTGCCGTCGTCGAGTCGCGAGATCCGCAGCCTGAGCTCGCCGCTACCCGACACCGCTTGCGCAGTGCGGAACACTGCAGGATCTGGGTCACCGACCGCCTGCAGCGCGGGCCACGTGATGTCGGCGATTGAGTCGAGTTCGACGGTCGCCGGGTCGTGTCCGGGCTCACGCACCGGAATCACGAATCGGGTGGTGCCGTCATGGTCGCGGAGCGCCACGAATGTGCCGGGCGCGGTTCGTTCGATCTGCAACTCGAGATCAGCCGGATTTTCAGCGACGAGTTCCTCGATCGGCTCATGAGCGCGCTGGAGAGAGTCGTCGACCTGACGGATCTGCGATGACGAGAACGCGGTGTAGGTGGCGAATCCGGCAAGTCCGAGCGCGATGAGCGCAACGAGGCCGATGGTCGCGACAAGGCGAGCGCGTAGCGACATCTATGCGTCCGATTCGTTCTCGCGCAGCACGTAACCGACGAGGCGAATCGTGTGAATCAGCGGGTTGCCAAGACGGTTGATCTTTTTGCGCAGATAGCTGATGTAGGTCTCCAAGATGTTGGAGTCTCCATCGAAGTCGTAGTGCCAGACATGGTCGAGTATCTGTGGTTTGGAAAGCACCCGACGGGGGTTCATGACAAAGAAGTGGAGCAGATTGAACTCGGTCGCTGTCAGTTCGATCGGCGTGCCCGCCCTCGAAACCTCTCGGGTGTCGGGATCGAGAACGAGGTCAGCGAAGACGAGTTTGTTCCCCGTGTTCTCGGCTGGGCTGGTGCGCGACAGAATCGCGCGAACACGAACAACGATCTCGGCGAGCGAGAACGGTTTCGTCACGTAGTCGTCGCCTCCGGCAGCGAATCCGGCGATCTTGTCGTCGAGCGCATCGCGTGCGCTCAGAAACAGGACTGGTGTGTCGAGTCCGTCGGCGCGGACGCGTCTGGCGACCTCAATGCCGTCGATGTCGGGCAGCATGACATCGAGAACGATCAAATCGGGTTGCGCTGTTTGGGCGATGGCCAGCCCGTCACGACCCGAGCGCGCCTCGAGCACTTCGAACCCTTCATAGCGCAACGCCGTGGCGACCGCATCGATGATCGAGGGCTCGTCGTCGACAACCAGGATCCGACGTCGAAGTCCGCCTCGACGATCGTCTGCGGATCGAGATGAAGTCGGCACATGTGCATTCAATCCGCTGACCCGACCGTCCTCGCGGCTCGTGTGACATTCACAGGTGGCACTCAGCCCGCCTCGTCGGAGGTGCCGGCACTGCTGACCTGGTCGTCCCCGAGCGACACGCCGGGTGACACGACCTCGACAGTCAGGCCTTCGCGTGCGGCGACGCTTCTCGCACCTGCGCACTGTGCGACGTCAGGAGCACCCGCAACCTCGTTCCACTCAACCGCCCGGCGAGGCGAGTGAGGGGTGGTACGACGAGGACCGTGCCGGCAGCGGCAACGACGCCGCCGAGCGCGAGACCAGCGAGGACGTCTCCGGGGTAGTGGGCGCCGACGTACACACGCGTGAAGGACATCAAGACGGCCCCTACCGCGGCGACGATCCCCCATCGCCGGTTGGTCAACAGGAGCCCGACCGCAACGGCTCCGGCGGCGGTCGCGTGGTCGCTCGGGAACGAGAAGTCAGTGGTCTTGTCGACGAGGAGGTGGACGCCGGTCATGGCCTCGTAGGGACGTGCGCGGTCGATGGCGCCGCCGACGAGTTGCCCGATCTCGAGTGCCACGAGCGCTGCGCCGCCTGCCCATACGTTGCCGGCGACGGCGTGCAGGTCGTCGTGCTGGCGGGCGTCGCGGTAGGCAACGACGAGCAGGACGGCGAACAGCACGATGCCGTACTTGGCGTAGCTCGTGAAGAACCCGTGCGCCCAGCTGGTGCGGTTGGCGAGTCGGTTGATCCAACCGAAGAGGCTGCTGTCCATTTACGTGTCTCCGTCTTGTGTCGCGGTGGTCGCTGTCGCGGGCGCGAGGCGTTCGAGGATTCGTCGTTCCGCTGGCCACGCGTCGATGAGCGCTTCGGGTGGGATGCGGCGTGCGGCGTATCGGAGTGCGAGGGCGACGACGACGATGTCGTCGAGCGGCCCGATCACGGGGAGGAACTCCGGGATGAGGTCGATGGGCGAGAGCACCCAGAGTCCGGCGAACGCAACCACAGCTTTGACCCGCTTGGGGACTCGAGGGTCCTTGCGCAGTCGTCGTGCCGTGGTGACGCACGCGGGCAGTACCGTCGCCAGGTCCTTGGCCAGGCCCGGCGGGAGCCGGCGGGCGAGCACGATCATCACGAGCCATGAGACGGCCACCACGACGACGGCGATGATCAGCCAGCGAACGATCATGCGTCGACGTTTTCGACAGGGTCGAGAAGGAAGAGGGAGAAGGTGGTGGGCTCGGTCTGAGTGAGGATCAGTCGTCCGCCCTCGGCTTCGGCGATTGAACGTGCCAGCGACAGTCCGATTCCGTTGTTGCGGCCGTGTCCGCGTCGGAAGAGCTCGTTGTCGCCGAGGTCTGCCACCGTTCCCTCGTCGCTGATGTCGATTGCGGCGCCGCCCGGGATCTGGCGCAGCTTCATGGTGACTGCACCCCTGCCATGTTCGAAGGCGTTGTCGATGAGCACCTCGAGGACTTGTTCAATTGAGCTGGTTGATGCTTGGACGTGGCCGGCCACCTCGCCGGTGAGTGTGAATGGGCGTGCCAGGTTTGCAGCGTGGGCATCCCATCGTTGCTTGGCATCGAGTGCGGCGTCTCGGAGCGAACTCGTGGAGGTGACCGGCACGGCGTCGCGAGCGAACGCGAGAAGGTGGGCGACCGTGCTGTCGACGCGGTCGAGATCTTCGAGAGCGTGCGTCGCGAGCTGTGCCTGATTTCCTTCACCTGTTTGGGCAGTTTCGAGCTTGAGCCGAAGGCCAGCGAGGGGGGTTCGGAGCTGATGCGAGACGTCTGCACTGAAGCGACGTTCGCGGGTGAGGGATTCGCTGACCCGCCGGGAACTCTCGACGAGTGCAGCTCCGAGCAGATCGATTTCAGCGATGCCGACCGGCTCGTGGCCGCTGATCACTCCACCGCTCCCAAGCTGTGTGGCGGATGCTGCGAGTTCGATCACAGGTCGGCTGAGTCCTCGTGCGATGCGATTGGCGATGAGCCAGGAGATCGCAATCGCCACTGCCCCGGCGACAGCCATGACGAGCCACGCTCGGCGAGCGCGGCTTTGCACCCCGGACAGCGATTCGCTGAGTCGTAGTGCACCAACGATGTTCTCGTCACCGTCGGTGATCGGAGTGGCCACGACGATCTGACCATCAGTGCTTGACGATGACCGCCCGCTCAGGGCGCTGACGACGACGGGTTCGGCCGTGCGTGGGCCGGTGCCGAACAGGAGTGTGCCATCGCGGTCGTAGATCGCGAATGGTGGTGGCGTGTCGGCCTCGTTTGCGATGTCGGCGAGTTCTCGCGGATCGAGCGGGACGACGATCTCGGTCAGGGCTTCGGCTGCGGAGGCCTGGAGCTCGACGACTTCGGAGTCCAAGAGCTGCTGCTCGGCGATGACGGCAAGGGGGATGCCGAGCGCGAGCAGGATGAACGTCGTGACACCGACGATCGCGGCAGTGATCCGACGCTTCATGAATCGACGAGGCGGTAGCCGACGCCGCGCACCGTGACGATCTCGATGCTGTCGCCGAGCTTGCGGCGCAGCGCAACGATGTGCATGTCAACGGTCTTGGTCGAGCTATCCCAGTGGAGGTCCCATACGTCGGCGAGTAGGCGGTCGCGGGTGACGACGCGACCAGCTTGGCGGGCGAGGTACACGAGGAGTTCGAACTCCCGTGGCCTGAGTTCGATCGGTGCGCCGTTGACGCTGACGACGTATGCGGCTGGTTCGATGCGAACCGACCCGATGTCGATCGGCGCCGTGGGGTCGCTGGCGTCGGTCGGGCGGAGATGAGCCCGGACGCGAGCGAGGAGGACGCTCATGGAGAACGGTTTGGTGACGTAGTCGGTTGCTCCGGCGTCGAGACCGACGACGATGTCGATGTCGGAGTCGCGTGCGGTGACGAGGATGATCGGTAGGTCGTGGTGTTGTTGGCGGAGCCATCGGCACAGCGTGAATCCGTCGACGTCGGGTAGTCCTGCGTCGAGAAGGACGAGATCAGGCAGATGCTCCTCGAGCACAGACGTGGCGGTGGTCGAGTTGACGAACCATTCGACGTCGTAGCCGTGTGACTCCAGCGCCGTTTTCATCGCGGATCCAATGGAGTCATCGTCTTCGACGATGACCACGCGTCGATCGGTCCGCACGGCGCGAGTCGCCGAAGTGTGACTGGTGGTCATGGAGTGAGTCTCGCCCGGATCTTGCGTGGGAACACGGCATCGCCGGTTGCCTTGGGAGGAAGGCAAACCGGCGATGCGAACTGTGAGGGCGTGCGACACGGAGCTCATCTTGCAGCGGTGATCGCCTGCTTCTTCTGAGCTGATGTCATGTAGACGACGACGCCGAGGATGGCGGCAAGGAACACGAAGCTCGTGACCGTGGTGCCCAGCCCGAGTCCTCCGTCGGCCTTGGCCTGAGAAAGCAGGTCGCCCATCGAGGCGCCGAGCGGGCGTGTGAGGACGTAGGCGGCCCAGAAGGCGAGCACTGCGTTGACGTTCAGGTAGCGGTAGGCGACGTAGACGAGGCCGATCATTGCGAGGAACAGGAGCACCGAGTTGAAGTAGCCGATGTTGAGGCCTTCGGCGATGAGGTCTCCAGCGGCAGTGCCGAGCGCGAATGTGAACAGGATCGCAAGCCAGTAGAACGCTTCGCGCTTGGTGCTGGTGATCGAGTGGATCGACAACGTCTTCTCGCTCGAGTACCACACCGCGAACGTGGCGAGCATCGCCGCACCGAACCCGATCGTGCAAGCCCACAGGCTCACTCCGAGGTTGTCGACGAGGTTGTCGGTGATCAGTGTCCCGACGATGCTGATCAGCACGACCGCCAGCCAGTAGAGACCCGGGATGTACCTGCGGGCTCTGAACTGGAAGCCGAGGGCGATCGCGAGCAGCCCGCTCATGATCAGAGTCGTCCCGGTGAGCCCGAGGTTGAAGTTGGTGGCCAAGAAGTCAGCGGCCGTCTCACCGACGGTGGTAGCGAGGATTTTGATCACCCAGAAGTAGAGCGTGACCTCTGGGACCTTGCTGAGCACTCGGGTGAGTTCGGGTCGCCGGGCGGCGTTTGCTGTGGCTGTGGCTGTGGACATCTGTGTCTCCTGTGTCGGTCGAGTTGCCTGTGACGGTACGAATCGGCTCGTCATCGAATTGGTGGCGATGGTTCAACGCCAGGTAAACCCAGCATGTGGATGGCTGAAGGTGAGCGGACGGCCAGAACTGGTCTCAGTCGCTGGGAACGCCGGTCGGGCTGCCGTACCGTTGGATCGTGCCCGGTGAACGGATCTTGATCGTCGAGGATGACGAACGCATCGGAGCGACGCTGCTACGCGCCCTCGAAGGCAGCGGCTACGAGGCCCGTTGGGAGTCGACCGGGCGCGGCGCGTTGACCGCGGTGGCAGCGATTCGCCCGGATCTGGTGTTGCTGGATCTTGGGCTACCGGACATGGATGGGCTGGAGGTGTGCCGGGAGATCCATCGGGGTGACTCGACGATCGATGTGGTGATGCTCACTGCTCGCGACGAAGAACTCGATGTGGTGGTCGGCCTCGATGCCGGTGCGATCGACTACATCACCAAGCCGTTCAAGCTCGCCGAGTTGCTGGCACGGCTGCGTGCGCAGTTCCGTCGGACCGAACCACGAACCGACGCGCGGGCGACCGCTGGCGACCTGATCATCGACGGCAACGCCCGACGTGCATGGCTTCACGGCGACGAGTTGGTCCTGCGGGCCAAGGAGTTCGACCTGCTGGCGCGCCTCGTGGGTGATGCCGGCAACGCAGTGTCACGCGAAACACTGATGGCTGACGTGTGGGACGAGCACTGGTTCGGCTCGACCAAGACCCTCGACTTTCACATCGCCGCGCTGCGCCGCAAGATCGATCCCGCCGACGGCGTCAGCCGGATCACGACCCTGCGCGGGGTCGGCTACCGATTCGAGCTGTCGTGAGGCGACGGATCCTCGCCGCGATCCTGTCCGTGACCGCGGTTGCGATCGTGTTGTTCGGCGTCCCGTTGGCGCTCGTCGTCCAACGGTTCGTCGACGACGACGCCGCGCTGCGAGTCGAACGCGCGGCCGTGCTCGCGTCGCGTCAGGTGCCGGCCGACTTCGCGACGAGCAACGATCCTGTGGAGCTCCCGACGAACAGCGATGGGATCGTCCTCGCGCTGTACGACCACGCCGGCGTGCTGATCGCTGGGTCGGGGCCGACGGTCGCTGATGCTGCCACGACGGAGGCGCTCGGCAATCGGATCGCCGACGTCGAGCTCAGTGGCGCTCGGGTCGTCGCCGTTCCGGTCGCTGCTGACGAGCGGGTGATCGGCGTGATCCGCGCCGAGCAGTCCACCGCTGCCAGCGATGCGCGGACGCGCCGGATCATCACCTTGCTCGCTGCATTGGCCGTCGGGGTGCTGGTGATCGGGGCGGCGATCGGCTACGTGCTCGCCGGGCGGTTGGCACGACCGGTGAGGCGCCTCCGCGACGCGGCGGTCGATCTCGGCGACGGCGACTTCACCATCGATGTGCCTCGCAGCAGCGTCCCTGAGCTCGATCAGGCGGGCCAGGCAATGAACGCAACGGCGCGCCGACTCGATGACCTCGTGAGCCGGGAGCGTTCGTTCAGCGCCGATGCGTCGCATCAACTGCGAACCCCGATCGCCGGCCTGCGAGCTGCGATCGAAACCGAACTGGCCTTCCCGAGGGCTGATCGCACGGAAGTACTTCACGAGGCGATCAGCGACATCGACCGGCTGGAACGCACGATCACCGAGCTGCTCACCATCGCTCGAACCTCCGAGATCGCGACCGCTCCCCTTGTTCTGGCCGAGGTGTTCGCCGAGATCGAACAGGGCTGGCGGGGCCGGTTCGCTCATGCCGACCGGCCGCTGACGATCGCTGCTGCTCGCTACGTGCCGACGGTGCGCGGCAGCAGCGCAGTCCTTCGCCACGCGCTGGACGTACTCGTCGACAATGCGCTTCGACACGGCGCCGGCGAGGTCCGCATCGACCACACGGTCACCGAGACGACCGTCACGATCTCGGTCAGCGACGAAGGACCAGGCTTCAGCACGCCGACGACGCTCGACGAACCGACGTCACCTCACGACGACATGTCCCTTCACGGGTTGGGTCTGCCCTTGGCCCGCCGGCTCGTCGACGCGCTGCCAGGACGGCTGACCATCACGCGTGTGGCACCCCACCCACAGATCGACATCGTTCTTCAACGAACGCTTCCAAACCCGACGTGATTCTTCTCGACGCGCGCAGGAGGGGAGGATCGATGCGACCCTCCCCTCCTTGCATGTGACAACCGTCGAGCTGGGTTCAGCCGTTGGCGTCCCCGACGCCGGCCGCTTCGTTGGCGTCATCGGCGTCGGCAACACCGTCACCGTTGTTGCCGGTCTCTTCGCCTTCGTTCTGTGGTTGGCGTCGGAGAACGCCTACGACGCGATCGTGCTCGACATCATGTTGCCGAAGGTGAACGGCTTCCAGGTCTGCGCACGGCTGAGGGAGTTGGGCAACTGGACACCGATCCTGATGCTCACCGCCAAAGACGGC
>JANOYI010000175.1:0-2665 GCA_031428795.1 Ilumatobacteraceae bacterium
GGAGCCCAAGACAGAGCCAGGGCCGAGCGACGCCCAGGATGCAAAGCGGGGTGAGGAAGCCCTCAACAGTGACACGCCGACCGCCGGCGGAGTGAACGCCAATGCCTCAAAGGTTCATCTGCTTGCCGTAGCCAAGCGACTCGACGTCACTGGTCGGAGTCGCATGACCAAACCCGAACTTGTAGAAGCAGTCGACGCAGCGAACCGGCGTGCCACCGCACGCGCAAGTCGGCCTGAAGTCTCATGATTTCAGATCATGGATCGCGACGTTGACACGCGCGTCCAATGCCGGCGCAGCTCCCAGGTCGCCAAGCCCGCCGCCCACGAGTCGGTTGAAGTCGACAGGCACACGGTGTTCGGTCAATGTTTGGATCGTCCGGACGCGGGGTATCCACGTCTGGTCTGGTCACGGCCAGCCGAACGACGAGCCTCCGCTTCGAACACCTTGTCGGGGCGGAGGTGACGTCTCGCACACAGGGACCATGTGTGTTCCGTCGCCCATTGGGAGCAGTGTTGCGTGGAAGGGTTTGCCGTCGATGGTGCCGGCGAGCTTCACGGCTTTGCGGGTGGCGAAGAAGTCGCCGGAAGCACGCATGACGACGCAGGTCCAGCCGCTGTTCGGTTCAGTCGTGATCGACGCGGTGAACGTTTCGTCGATGAGCTCAGGTGTTTTGCGCTGTGGTCATGGGAGGTCACTCTCTGATCGGCTTTCGGCGCCCGAATTTCCCGCCTTCGGTTGTGAGCTGCTGTCCGAGAGCACGGTGATGAGGCGCTCAGCTTGCTGCTCAGGTCGTTGAATCCGGCCTCCGCACGGTCCGTGGTTTTATTTCGTGCGGGTGCAGCAGCCGGGACCGCTGCGTTGGCGGCGTTGTTGGTCGGCGATGATGATGATCGCTGTGGCTGGCGCTGCGCCGGAGGTGAGGTAGGTACCAGCGAAGGCGCGTTCTTCGCGCGAGTGGAACGGGAACACTTTCGCCGGAATGGCTGCCTGCGCTCAGCTCGTTCGGACAGGCCGGCGCCGGTTACCGTCAAGATTGGTGACCCGATCGACGACGCCTTCGACCGCAACGAGAGGCACCGATCGCGTTGGCTGGCGGCGCAGGATTCCGATACTGGAGATTGCGCGTTCCTACGAGCGGTCGTGGCTCCCCAAGGACCTGGTGGCTGGCACGGTGCTCGTGGCCCTGCTTGCACCGGCGGGCATGGCATACGCGCAAGCCTCGGGGTTGCCGCCGATCACTGGCCTCTACGCAACGATTGTGCCACTGCTCGTCTACGCAGTCGTCGGGCCATCGCGCATCTTGGTCATGGGACCCGACTCGTCGCTCGCCCCGCTCATCGCCGCTGCCGTGATCCCGTTGAGTGGCGGCGATCCTGGTCGGGCCATCGCCGTGGCAGGACTGTTATCGGTCTTCGTCGGGGTGATCGGCGTACTCGCCGGGCTCGCCAGGTTCGGGTTTCTCGCCGAGCTCCTTTCTGCCCCGGTGCGCTACGGCTACCTCAACGGAATCGCCGTCACGATCATTGTCAGCCAGCTTCCGAAAGCGTTTGGTTTCTCCGTCGATGCCGAGACCCTGCTCGGAACGCTTCGTGACCTCGTGAGCGGCATCACCGACGGGGAGACGAACCGTTGGTCGCTGTGTCTCGCCGGGACAGCGCTCGCGGCCATCGTCGGGCTCCGTCGTTTCGTGCCACGAGTTCCGGGTGTGCTGGTGGCGGTGATCGCTGGCATTCTCGCAACCGTTGCATTCGGGTTGGCTGATCGCGGCGTGCGCATCGTCGGAGATCTTCCCTCCGGGTTCCCGAGTCTGCGACTTCCCGACTTCAGTTGGCAGAGCATCGGTCGGCTCGCCGGTGCAGCGCTCGGCATCGCCTTCATCGCCTTCGCCGACACGAGCGTGCTGGCCAGGGTGTATGCGGACAAGCGTGGTGCGCGCGTCGACGCCAACCAGGAGCTCGTCGCGCTCGGCGTGGTCAACGTTGCGGCCGGCTTGTTCCAGGGAATGCCGGTAAGTGGCAGCCAGTCCCGCACGCCGGTTGCCGAGGCCGCCGGGGCGCGTACGCAGCTCACCGGTGTCGTCGCCGCGGCGCTGCTCCTCGGGGTCGTCGTTGCTGCACCGGAGGCGTTCCGCAACTTGCCTCAGCCGGTGCTCGCCGCGGTCGTGGTTGCTGCTGCGCTTCGCGTCTTCGCCATCGGTCCGCTCGTGCGGCTCGCAGCGATTCGACGCAGCGAGTTCCTGCTCGGCGTGGCCGCCTTCCTAGCCGTGGCCATTCTCGGCGCGATCGTAGGGGTGGTCGTAGCGATCGCCTTGTCGTTGCTGAACTTCATGCGCAAGGCGTGGAAGCCGCACACCGCCGAACTCGTCCGGGTTGACGGGCTCAAGGGCTACCACGACAACGAACGCCATCCAGAGGGCCGGCAGATCGCCGGCCTGCTGCTCTATCGCTTCGACGCGCCGCTGTTCTTCGCGAACGCCCGGTTTTTCGTGGACGATGTGCTCGCACGGGTCGACCAGTCACCGACACCGATTCGTGTCGTGCTCGTGACCGCCGAACCGATCACCGACGTCGACTCGACGGCGGCCGACGCAATCGCCGAGCTGCTGCGCGACTTGGCGCAGCGAGGTGCTGTTCTCCGGTTCGCCGAGCTGAAGGGACACGTCCG
>JANOYI010000176.1:0-18940 GCA_031428795.1 Ilumatobacteraceae bacterium
CGCCGCCCGGATGATGAGGATGCTCCACCGGTCGCCCACCAGCTTGAGGGTGCGTTCCAGCGTGGTGTGGTCGTGGATGCCGCTGTCGTGCACATCGTCGGGTTGCGGACTGTCGGTCGCGGCGTTCACAGGCACTGTCACTGTACCCGGCCACCGTTTTTCGCGACCACGTCGTCCACTGACTGCGTCAAACCCTGAGATTCGATGATGCGGTGCCCGTTGTCGACCGGGTTCTGTTTTGGTACTCGCATTGGGTAGGGTGCCCCGATGTCGCAGGAACTGCTCACCGCTCCGCTCGATGAACTGATGTCGCGAGCACGAGCGGTGCGCGACGCGGCGTACGGAACGCGCATCACGTATTCGCCGAAGGTGTTCATTCCGCTCACCATGTTGTGCCGTGACAAGTGCGGCTATTGCACGTTCGCGCAGCCCCCGGCGCGGCTGCAGTCGCCGTACCTCTCGCCCGCACAAGTGCTCAAGATTGCGCAGGACGGCGCTCGGATGGGTTGCCACGAGGCTCTCTTCACGCTTGGCGAAGCACCTGAGGAGCGCTACGCGGTCGCCCGTGCATGGCTGCGCGAGAACGGGTACGACAGCACCGTTCACTACGTGCACGCAATGGCGAAGATGGTACTCGACGAGACCGGATTGCTGCCCCACGCGAACGCGGGCGCGCTGGACGAGGACCAACTTCGGCTGCTCGCCGAGGTGTCACCCAGCCAGGGGATGATGATCGAGACGCTGCGCGGCGACCTGCCGTGCCATCGCGGTGCGCCCGACAAGACGCCCGAGCGGCGGTTGGCGACGTTGGAAGCCGCAGGGCGAGCCGGCGTGCCGTTCACGACTGGCATCCTCGTGGGCATCGGCGAGACGGGTGCGGATCGCATCGCTGCGCTCGAAGCGATCGTCGCGTCGCATCACGAGTTCGGGCAAGTGCAGGAAGTGATCGTGCAGAACTTCCTGCCCAAGCCCGGCACCGGCATGCAGCATGAGGCGCCGTGCCCGCAGGACGTGTTCCTATGGTCGATCGCGGTGGCGCGACTGATCCTGCCGCCGGAGATTCACCTGCAGGCGCCTCCGAACCTCAGCGATGACTTCGGGGTGCTGCTGGACGCTGGCATCGATGATTGGGGTGGCGTTTCGCCCGTGACGCTCGACCACGTCAACCCCGAGCGGCCGTGGCCCGGCCTCGATCGGTTGCGCGACGTGACCGAAGCTCGCGGGTTCGCGCTTGCACCCCGCCTGACGATCTACCCCGAGTTCGTGCGCAAGCCCGAGCGGTGGCTGCACAAGTCGCTGCGGTTCCGCGTCATGGACCGCAGCGATGCGGAGGGTCTTGCACGCGACGACCCGGGTGCAATCTGGCCGGAAAAGGTGACTGCGGCGGACGTGGTGCTGGACGGCGCCGAGGTGGTGCTCGTCGGGCATCGCAGCACCCAGTGGTACTCGGGTGCGACCAACGCTCCGCCGGTACTGCTGCCGTCAACCCGTTCTGGTCGTGCGACCGGTGCGATTGCGGAAGTGCTCGCCGGTGTCGAAGCCGGCCAAGAGGTCGGTCACGACGAGATCGTGACGCTGTTCCGTGCTCGCGGCCCGGAAGTGGTCGCGGTCGCGGAACTCGCCGACAGGTTGCGCCACGAGGCCGTCGGCGACGCCATCACTTGGGTGCACAACCGCAACATCAACTACACGAACGTGTGCACGTTCAAGTGCAAGTTCTGCGGCTTTTCGAAAGGCCCGCTCAGCCTGAACCTGCGTGGCACGCCGTACCTGCTGACGTTGGACGACATTGCGCAGCGCGCCGTCGAGGCGTGGGAGATGGGCGCCACGGAAGTGACCCTGCAGGGCGGCATTCATCCCAGTTTCGATGGCAACTACTACATCGACGTCACGCACGCGGTGAAAAGTGCCGCGCCCGACATGCATGTGCACGGGTTCACCGCGTTGGAAGTGACCGAGGGTGCGAAGCGACTGGGCGAAGACCTGCACACGTACCTGCGCCGGCTGAAGGACGCGGGCCTCGCTTCGCTGCCAGGTACTGCCGCGGAGATCTTGGACGATGACGTGCGCGCCATTCTGTGCCCCGACAAGATCACCACTGACGAATGGCTCGATTGCCACGCGGCGGCGCACGAGATCGGGCTCGCCTCCAACGTCACGATCATGTTCGGGTCGATCGAGCATCCGGAGTCGTGGGCGAAGCACATGGTGCGCACGCGAGCGCTGCAGAAAGTCACCGGCGGCTTCACCGAGTTCGTGGGTCTACCCTTCGTGCATATGGCCTCGCCGATCTACCTGCAGCACGCTGCGCGCCGCGGCCCCACCTTTCGCGAGAACCTGCTGATGCACTCGGTCGCCCGAATTGCCTACCGCGGGCTCATCGACAACATCCAGTTGTCGTGGGTGAAGATGGGTGCGGCTGGCGCGGTGCAGTTGCTGCAGGCAGGGTGCAACGATCTGGGTGGCACGCTGATGGACGAGAATATCTCTCGTGCAGCTGGCGCGGCGCACGGCCAGGGAATGACTGAAGCGACGTTCACCGACATGGTGGCGCCGCTGGGCCGTCGCCTTCAGCAGCGCACCACCACCTATGGCCGTGTCGACGCAGTCCACTAGTCGCGCCGCCCCTTTGGCGCGTTGGGCGCCGCGTCGTGTCCGCTTGGACGACGTTGCACGCGGAGTTGGCTACGAGTTCTCGTCGCCGTCGCGGCTGTGCGTCGCAGCGGATGTCGACGATGTCGTTGGCGTCATCGCCGCTGGCGAGGCTGCCGCTGGGGCGGGCGAGTGGGTGGTCGGTTTCGTGACGTATGAGGCGGCCCGCGCATTCGACTCCGCCTACCCACTCGCTGCGGCTGGCGGAACGTTGCCGCTGGCTTGGTTCTGCGCGTTCGGGTCGCGGGTTGAGGTGCCGTTGGTGGAGGCCCCGAGCAACGGTCCGTTTGTCGACGGTGTCGTGCGCACCCACGGCAGCCGCTGGTACCGAGACGGCGTGCAGCGGGTGCGTGAACTGATCGAGACCGGTGGTGTGTACCAGATCAATTTGACGGATCGGGTGCGTGCGCGACTGGTCGCTGACCCGTTCGACCTCTATCGCTCGATGGTCTCGACGCAGGGCGGATCGTTCAACGCGTTTCTCGATCTGGGCGAAGCCGTGGTGGCCAGTGCGTCGCCTGAGTTGTTCCTCGAGATCTCCGGAGACACGGTGACGGCACGGCCGATGAAGGGCACTCGCCGTCGGCACGGTCGGGCGGACGCAGATGTACAGATGGCTGAGGAGTTGCGTGCGTCGGAGAAGGACCGTGCCGAGAACGTGATGATTGTCGACCTTCTGCGCAACGATCTGTCTCGGCTGTCGTCACCTGGCGGTGTCACAGTGCCCGAGCTGTTTCGAGTGGAGCGCTACGAGACGGTGTGGCAGTTGACGTCGACAGTGCAGGCCAGTCTGCGCCCCGAGGTGCGGCTGGCCGACGTGTTCCGATCCACCTTTCCGTGTGGCTCGATTACGGGAGCGCCGAAGGTTGCGGCGATGCACGCGATCGCGCGGCTCGAGCCGTCGCCGCGGGGGCTCTACTGCGGCGCGATCGGGATGATCTCTCCGTCCGTTGACGGTGCGCGGCCGTCGTCGATTTGGAGTGTCGCCATTCGCACTGCCGTGATCGATGCGGCGGACGGTCGCGTGGAGTTCGCGTCGGGCGGCGGGATCACCTATGACTCGGTGCCGGCCGACGAGGACGACGAGTTGGAGTCGAAGGTCGCAGTACTGCGGTCTGCGCGGCCTGCGTTTGCACTGTTCGAGACACTGCGCTTCGATGCGGAGGGTGCGCACGACTTGGTTCGCCACCTGCGTCGGCTGAAGGCGTCAGCGGACTACTTCGGTTTCGCCTGCGACCCTTCCGTGGTCGCTGCGGACGTGGGCGCACTTGGCGTGCCTGACGGGCCACGGCGGCTGCGTGTCGTGCTCGACCGTCGCGGTCGCCATCGCCTCGAACTTGTCGCGCTCGACGACTCTGCGCCGCTCGTGCGATTGGCCGTGGCGACTGCGCGGGTTCGCAGCGACGACCCGTTCATGTGCCACAAGACGACCCGGCGCGCCGTCTATGAGCGCGCCCGTTCCGCTCATCCGTTGGCCGATGACGTGCTGTTGGTGAACGAGCGCGCCGAGGTGGTGGAGACCACCATCGCCAACCTGCTGTACCGACTCGGTGATGAATGGTTCACACCGCCTTTGGCCAGTGGCGGCCTGCCGGGCATAGGACGTGAAGTGTTGGTGTCGTCGGGTGCGGTCACTGAGCGCGTGTTGCCCTTGGCTCAGCTCGCGGCCTGTGACGAGTTGGCCGTCGTCAACTCACTGCGCGGCCGGCGGGCAGCAGTGATACTGGGATCATGAATCCCGACCAGT
This sequence comes from Ilumatobacteraceae bacterium, assembly GCA_031428795.1. Classification (GTDB taxonomy): domain Bacteria; phylum Actinomycetota; class Acidimicrobiia; order Acidimicrobiales; family Ilumatobacteraceae; genus UBA668. The sequence continues at coordinate 4,400 of JANOYI010000176.1, forward strand.
TCCTCGCCGCGCTTACCGGCTCCGACGAGGTGCTGTTGATGGGCGTCGTCAATGTCACGCCGGATTCGTTCTCCGATGGTGGTCGCTACTACGCGCTGGACACCGCGGTCGCACGTGCGTCGCAGCTGGTGCATGAGGGCGCCGACATCGTCGACATCGGTGGCGAGAGCACTCGCCCTGGCGCCTCGCCCGTGGGGTTGGAGGAGGAGCTGCGCCGCGTGGTGCCAGTCGTGCGCGAACTGGCTGCTGCAGGAGTCGCGGTGAGTATCGACACCCGTCATGCCGCGGTAGCCGAGGCGGCCGTGGTTGCGGGAGCGTGTCTGGTGAACGACATCTCCGGCTTGCGCGATCCGGCAATGCGCGCGGTCGCGGCTCGTCACGGAGTGCCCGCGGTCGCGATGCACATGCCCGTCGACGACCCGGCAGTGATGCAGCAACACACCGAGTACGTGGACGTGGTCAATGACGTGGTCGCGTTCCTGCGTGATCACGCAGCGCTCGCGTTGGCCGAAGGCGTGCCGACAGTGATCGTCGACCCCGGCATCGGCTTCGGCAAAACTGTCGAGCAGAACATCGCGCTGGTCTGCCGCCTTGACGAGTTGGTCGCGCTCGGTCATCCGGTGCTGGTAGGAGCGTCCCGCAAGCGTTTCATCGGTGTGCTGACCGACGTCGAGCAGCCCGAAGACCGAGTAGCAGGCACCCTGGCCGTCCATCTCGCCTGCGCACAGCGAGGTACCAGGCTGGTGAGGGCCCACGACGTCGCCGCCCATCGGCAGGCACTGACCATGTGGAGCCACGTCGGCCGCTGAACTGCGTCACTTCGACAGACCACTCGGCGGTCGACGCTCAGATCTGGAATTCTATGGGCGGCAATTGGGCCGCACAGGCCGCCACGTCGAGTGTGGCGTGCGGATCGGTGACGAACTCGGCAAGGAGATCCCGGTAGCAGGGCGTGTGCGTAGCACCTAGCCTCAAAGGTGCTACGCTGGCCGAATGGCAACCGAGATCTCAATGCGTGAGTTGCGCAACCACACGGCTCGCGTTCTTGAAGCAATACAGGCGGACGACGAGGTCTATCTGACCAATCGAGGTCAGCGTGTAGCGGTCATCAAGCCGATCCAGGGTGATTGGTCGGCACGCGTTGCAGGTTTGCTCGCCGACCTACCAGGGCGCGATACCGGACTGATGGAGTTGCTGGAAGCCGACAACCAAACCTCGATCGAACTCGAGGACGAGGGTGGCTGAGGCGTTACTGCTGGACACGAGTGCGGTGTTGGCGGCAACCGAGCGCAACAATCATGAGGTTCAACGCATCATCAGTGGGCACGGCGAACCGTCGATTCGTTCGCTGTTTGTCCTTGGTGAACTGCTGCACGGTGTGGGGGTGGCAACGGTCAGAAGTGTGCGCCGCGACCGTCAGCAGACCGTCAACTTCTACGAGAAAATCACGGGGCTTGCCCACGGTTCGTCGATCGATCTATTGGCCAAGTTGTATGGGCAGGTGAGTGCAACGGCGACTGGTTCAGGTCTACGGGTGGGCATGAACGATCGATGGATCGTCGCCGAAGCTGCGCTCCACATGGCACGTCTCGTGACCTGCGACGGTGCTCAGCTCGAACTCGCTCGCCAATTCGGTTGCGAAACGATCTACGTAGCCCGGCCTTCGTAGGCGGCTCACCCTTTGTGGTCGGGGCGGCTCCCACGGGTCGTCGGACCGACAACTCACTCTGGCACTCACACTGGTTCCGGGGAGAGGGCTCGAACCCCTATATGCAGGACCAAAACCTGCCGTCCTACCATTGAACGACCCCGGAAGGAACGGGTCCGAGGTTATCGGACCACATCAGTCTCACCACGGAGGTTTGGTGAGTGCCGCGCGCCCGATAGCGTCCAACGAGCTATGGGTTCACTTATCAAGAAGCGCCGCAAGCGCATGCGCAAGAAGAAGCACAAGAAGATGCTCCGCCGTACGCGGCACGCGCGCCAGCGCGGCAAGGGCTGATTTTCAGCTTCTCCTGCAACCACAACTAGATCTCGTTTATCGACCGTCGGCAGCACGCTGTTGGCGGTCGGTGCGCGTTTGCACCACCATCGCCTCCGGCAACGCCGCAGCGATGGAGTGGTGACCCACGAGAAACCACGTCGCACCGCTGCCCGCCAGCGTGGGTGCCACACCGGCCGCTTCGTGAATTCTGTCGCGCCACTCCGCAAGTTGCGGCTCCACGAGCAGAGCCGCCGGCTCTAGATCGTTGGCGCCGTCGGCGGTCGGACCGCCCAGCTCGTCCCACGCCCGATAGGCGGCCGGGGTACTGACCGCCAGCGGCGGCACGATCAGAGTGATATCCAGCGGCTGGAAGTCCAGCGAGTCGACGATCTCGCCGATGCCTCGCACGCGTGCACGGCCGCCGACCAAGCAGAAGCTGACGTCGGCACCCAACTGTGCGGCGGCCACAACGTCGGAGTAGTCGGCCCAACGCAACACGGCCGCCGCATCGCTGCTGCCACCTCCAAGCCCGCCACTGTGCGGGATCGACTTGTGTAGATGAACCGCAGCCGAGCGGTCGGCGAGGCGAAGTGCCTTCGCCACCAGGTTGGACTCGTCCAACGGCATGCCTGCAGCGAAGGGACCATCGGCAGTGAGGCCAGCGCCGCCAGGCGTGATGGTCAGCGTGTCTGCCCACTCGAGCGTGACCATCTCGGCGTCGATCAGGTGCAGCCCGTCTGCCCGCACCCCCGAAATCCGTAACGACAACGTCAACTTCGCCGGCGCCCGCACCGTCACCGGATTCACTGGGCGGCTCGCCAGGCTGTGGCTAGTCGTCCCCACTCGTGCACGTCCAGCTCCTCGGGGCGGCGCTGGCTGTCGATATCTGCAGCCGAGAAGACCTCGGGGGTGACGACGTCGGAAAGTGACCGGCGGAGCATTTTGCGGCGCTGGCCGAAGCCTGTCCGGACGAGGTGGAAGAGGTCGGCCGGCGGGACATCGACTGCCGGAGCCGGCAACCGGCGAATGTCGGCCAGAGCTGACTCGACATTCGGCCGGGGCACGAACACGCTGGCTGGCACGTAACCGGCGATGCGGGCCGTCGCCCAGTAGGAAATCTTGACCGTGACCGACCCGTACTGCGGAGTTCGGGGCGCGGCGCAGAACCGCTCCGCCGCCTCGCGCTGCACCATCACCAGCATCCGATCGATCTGGGGCACGTCGTCCAGTAGGTCGCAGATCAGCGGCGTGGCGACGTTGTAGGGCAGGTTGGCCACGAGCACCCAGCCTGGCTCGTCTCCCAGAAGCGACGACCAATCGGCCGACATCGCGTCGGCCTCCACAACCGTGATGTTGGGATATGGCTCGGCGATCTCACGCAGCAATGGCACGACCCCACGGTCCACCTCGACGGCCAGAATCTGAGCGCCTGTCTCCGCAAGCGCCAGCGTCAGCGAACCCAAGCCGGCACCGACCTCCACCACGCGATCGCCCGGACCGACTTCGGCCAGGCGGGCAATGCGCCGCACGGTGTTCGCGTCGGCAACGAAGTTCTGACCCAGGTCGCGTCGCGGGCTCAGCCCGCCACGCGCGAGAAGCTCGCCGATTGCCGCTCGGTTGTGCACGCGACTACCAGCTCACATGGACGGGCAACGGCGCATCGGCGAGGTCGCCGATCTCGCCAAAGACCTCGGTGTGCAGCACGAGGTCGGCGCCAGTCGGCATCGCCATTCCCAGCGTGTTTGTGCAGGTAGTGCTCTGCCCGTTGTCGACGTTCTCCACCGTCAGCAACGCCCCGTCAGGTGCGAGCAAGGTGGTGCACTGCCTGCTGCCCGCCGTGTACCGGTGGAAGCTGGCCCGCGCCGTGACTTGGTTGGCGCTCGTCGGCGGCGGAACGGCCACCACTACTGCAGCCGGCGGCACCGGTACCTCGTCGCCGCCGACAAATGACGGAGCTTCCGGCTGGTAGGCGGTCGTGTCGGGTGCAGCATCTGCACTGCTCTTGATCTCAACTCCGGCTGCACCGACTGCGGGCGAACCACTGGTGGCAGCGGACTCGCGGTTGAGCACCCAGAGAGCGGGCAGCGCCACCAACGTGAACACGGAGGCGACAACTACGCGACGACGGTCGTGAGCGATCATGAGAGTGCGGGGCGGTGAGTGGCGACGCACGTCGACCGATCACTTCCCAAAAGGCTACGGACGTAACGCCGGGAACGCAAGGCAGGCGTTGATCGTCGTTGCCTGACGAACGCTTTCGGTGGTCGTTTCGCGAAGTCGCGCGAGGGCCTCGACCACGTGCGTCACGAACGCCGGCTGATTGGTTCTGCCCCGATGCGGCACCGGTGCGAGGAATGGGCTGTCGGTCTCGGCGAGCATCCGATCCATCGGGCACAGGCGCGCTGCGGCGTGTAGTTCAGTGGCGGTCTTGAATGTCACGATGCCGCTGAAGCTGAGGTAAGCGCCAAGATCGAGGCACTTCTGGGCTTCGTCCGGCCCGCCGGTGAAGCAGTGGAAAATTGTGCGTTCCGGCACGCCCTCGGCCGCGAAGACGTCGAAGGTGTCGGTCCACGCGTCGCGGGTGTGGACGATCAGCGGCAACGTGCGCTCGTGCGCCAACTGGATCTGGGCGGCGAACGCGATCCTCTGTAATTCACGCGGAGAGTGGTCGTAGTAGTAGTCCAGCCCGCACTCGCCGATGGCGATCACCTGCGGGTCGTCGAGGTAGCCAAGGATGGTCTCGACGCCGTGCGACGCCTCATGCGGGTGCAGCCCCGCAGTGGCATGGATGCCGTCGTACTCCCGAGCCGTCTCGATCGCGCTCGCAGTCGTCGCTGCGTCGCACCCCACCGTGATCATCGTGGTGACCCCAGCTGCGCGGGCCTGCGCAATCACGTCCGCCTGTGCCGCCCCGCGGGTGTCATAGAGATGGCAGTGCGTATCGATGAAACCAGACTCATCCACGTCGGCGAACGCTAGCGGCGGGGGAACAGGCCTTCGCCTTTGGTGACCGTGAGGCCGCCGGGGTAGCCGCCCCATTCGACGTTCACCGGGACGCGCTGGTCGCTGACCTGGCCCGATAGGCCAAGCCGTTCCCAGACTGCCTGGCACGTGTCCGGCACAGCAGGGCTGGCGAGGATGGCCACGATGCGCAGCGCCTCCAGGGCGTCGCCCATCACGGCATCGACCGCTGGGCCGGCTTCGGTCTTCCACGGCTCGTTGGCCTCGAGGTAGGCGTTGGTGGCGCGAATCAACGACCAGGTCGCGTCCAGCGCTTTCGACGGTTGCGTCGAAGCCCAGCCGTCGATGGTTCCGGCCAACGCCGATGCGGCCGCAGCAGCCAACGGAGAATCGGCGCGAGGAGCGGGGCCAACGCCGTCGCACTTCTTGCCGACCACTGTGGCGACACGCGACAGCAGGTTGCCCAGGTTGTTGGCAAGGTCGCTGTTGTAGCGCGAGATCAGGCCCTCGTAGGTGAAGTCGCCGTCTTGGCCGTAGGTCGTCTCGGCGAGAACGTAGTAGCGGAAGCCGTCGACACCAATGTCGTCGATGAGGTCGAGCGGGTTGACCACGTTGCCGCTTGTCTTGCTCATCTTCTCGCCACCCGCGAGCAGCCAGCCGCCGACTGCCCAACCTGCGGGCGGCTCGATGCCTGCACTCATCAGCATTGCGGGCCAGTAGACGCAGTGATGGCGCAGAATGTCCTTGCCAATCAGGTGCCGGCCGGGCCACCAGTCGTTGAAGCGCTCTTCGTCGCTGCCAAAGCCGATGGCGGTGATGTAGTTGGCCAGTGCGTCGAACCACACGTAGGCGACGTGTTTTGCGTCCCAAGGCAGCGGGATGCCCCACTTCAGACTGGTGCGGCTCACACTGAAGTCGCGCAACCCGCTGCGGATCAGGCCGAGGGCTTCGTTGCCACGCGACTCGGGCTGAATGACGCCGGGGTGAGCGTCGTACCAGGCGAGCAAGCGATCCTGATAGCGGCTGAGACGGAAGAAGTAATTCTCCTCCTCGTAGTACTCGACGGGCCGCTTGTGGATCTTGCACAGGTCGCCCGGGTCGAGTTCGTCGTCGGTGTAGTACTCCTCGCATGCCACGCAGTACTTGCCGCTGAAGACGTCGAGCTCGATGTCGCCGGCGTCGTAGCAGCGCTGCAGCAGTTCGGCCACGCCCAGCTTGTGGCGAGCCTCGGTGGTGCGGATGAAGTCGTCGTTGGTGATGTTCAGCCGCCGCCACGCATCGGCGTACAGCGGTGCAATCTCGTCGACGAAGTCCTGCGGGCTTTGACCGGCAGCCTCGGCGTAGTCCTGCACCTTCTGGCCGTGCTCATCGGTGCCGGTGAGGAAGTGGACGTCGTCGCCCAGCAGGCGGTGCCAGCGGGCGAGGGCGTCGCCGATGATGGTGGTGTACGCGTGGCCCAGGTGGGGCTTGGCGGTGACGTAGTAGATGGGGGTGGTGAGGTAATAGCGAGACATGAGGAGGTCCTTTCAGGGAATGGTGGACAACGGCTAGGTCAGGAGCCGGTGCACATTCGATGCGTGAAGGACTGCTTCGTCATGGCTGCCAGCCTACGCCCGCCTTGCCGACCACCGTCAACACGTTTCCCGCGTTCGTGTCGCGTGCCTGACCACGGATCCATGTGGTCAAGGCCGCGACACGAACGACCGGATTCGGTGCGGTCGCGGCCATGGTCACTGCGCAGCGCTCGCTCGGTTCGTTCACCACCGTGCTGTTCGGACACGAGCAGGGCAAGTATCCCGACGGCAACAGCGTGCTCGTGCGCGGCACCCACTCGTCGGTGCTGATCGACCCATCGCTGTCGGTGCATGCCGCCGACCCGCCCATCGAGGTCGATCGGGTGCTGCTCACTCATGCGCACGAAGACCACATGGCTGGCGTGTCATCCACGAGGGCTGGGACATCAACGGCAACGCCAACGGCGGCTACCTTCTGGCACTTGCGGCACGGCATATGGTCGCAGTCAGCGGTCGCCCCCACCCGGTGTCGGTGACAGCGCACTACCTCGCGCCCGGCAAGCCCGGGCCGGTGCGGGTGGATGCTGCCGTCGTGAAGGCCGGGCGACGGTTCGCAACGGTCAGCGGCCAGATGCACGCAGGCGGAAAGCCGACGCTGCAGATGGTCGCCCCATCGACACGCTCGCGCTGCTGATGGTGTGCGATGCGTTTCCGCTCGCCGTGTTCCATCTGGACATGCCGCCGGGCTGGGTGCCCACGGTCGAGTTGACGGTGCACGTGCGCGGCGTGCCCGCGCCCGGGCCGGTGTCCTGTGTGTTTCGCAGTCAGTTCGTGCAGGGCGGCTTTTTCAACGAGGAACGGCGAGGTGTGGGACAGCGCCGGCCGCCTGGTCGCTCAATCCCGCCAACTCGGCCTCGCCCCACTCGCCTGATTGAGCTCCGAGTGGGTACTCGCACCCCGGGGTGCGAGTACCCACTCGAATGGAGGGGTGGCACTCGCACTGGTGGCGTGGGACTCGGACGGACGGAGTGGCACTCGCACTAGCGACCTGGCACTCGAATGGTGAGCGGGCTAGCGGTGACGGGCCCAGCGGATCCCGCTGGCGAAACCACCGGCGGCGAGGCCGACCGCGCCGACCGTTTGCGTGCTGCGCCGGATGACGGCCTTCGTGCGCTTGCTGAACACGACGACAGGCCAACCGCGCTGGCCGGCGACGCGCTCGAGTTTGGCGTCGGGATTCACCGCCACCGGGTGACCGACGGCTTCCATCATGGGCAGGTCGCTGGCGCTGTCGCTGTACGCCCAACATTGACCGAGATCGAAGCCCTCCCAGCGGGCAAGTTCCTCGATGGCCTCCACTTTGCCGGGGCCGTAGCAGAAGGGACCGGCCAGTTCGCCGCTGTACACGCCATCGACGATCGCGCTGCGTGTGCCGATGCCAGCCGTCATTCCGAGCGCCTTTGCCAACGGCTCGACGAGCTCGATCGGCGATGCGGAGATGATGTACGTAGCGCGGCCAGCGTGACGGTGCTGCTCGAGCAGGCGCATCGCCTCCGGGCGCACCATCGCCATCAGCTTGGGCACGATGTCGGCATTGAGCGCGACCAGATCGTCGAGACGCACGCCTTTGACGGCACCGAGGATGCGGTCGCGCACGCCCTCGGAAGTCTGATCGCTGGCGCCTTGGAACTTGAACGCCACCGCACTCGCAGCGTCGCGAACGAACTGGTGAGTGGGGACCAGCTTTCCGCGCCACGCAGCAATGCCGAGCACGAACGCGCTGGAGCCACTGATCAGTGTGCGGTCGAGGTCGAAGAAGGCGGCGCTCGGACCGGCGGAGTAAATGGGCAGGTCAGTCATAGTCGTAGGTCTGTACTAGCGGGGGATGGTAAGTGCAAGGTCGTAGACCCGACGCTTGGCCGCCCCGGTCTCCGTCATCACCGTAGCGATTGCCGTCCGCCGATCGGCGCCGGTCGCGAGTGCCATGTGTAACGCGGCCAACACTGCGGAATCGTCGGCCGCGTCGGCCAATGGTGCGCCTTCCACCACGACGACGTACTCGCCGCGTGGGGCGCGTTCGGCCAGGTGAACGGCGGCGTCAGCGAGTGTGCCGCGCCACACCTCCTCGTGGAGCTTGGTCAACTCTCGGGTCAGCGCGATCCGTCGCGAAAGGCCGCAGACAGCGCCCAGGTCGGTGACGGTGCGCTCGACCCGATGGGGTGCCTCGTACAGCACGATCGTGCGGCGTTCGGCTGCGACCTCCGCGATTCGATCGCTGCGTTCGCGACCGCTGCGCGGCAGGAAGCCCTCGAACACGAATCGGGTGCTGTCGAAGCCGCTGATCACCAGCGCCATCACCAGCGCGGCCGGTCCTGGTACCGCCGAAACGACGTAGCCGGCCTCGACTGCGGCGCGCACGAGCCGCGCCCCGGGATCGCTGATACCGGGGGTGCCCGCATCGGTGACCACCGCGACGTCGCGGCCGGCAGCAAGAAGCCCGAGTACCTCGTCGGTGCGGGCGACTTCGGTGTGCTCGTTGGCCACAGCGAGGCGTACCCCACTGACGCCAGCGTGCGAAAGGAGCTTGCCGCTGTGGCGCGTGTCTTCGCAGCAGATGAGCGCGCAGGCGAGCATCGTCTCCACCGCCCGTGGCGGCAAGTCGCCCAGGTTGCCAATTGGAGTGCTGATCAAAATCAGCTTTCCAGTCACTCGCGCAACTCCACCTGGTCGCCCACTTTCAGTCCCCAGCGCTCGAATGCACCGGCCTGCGCCTCCACCACCGTGGTGGCCTTCCACACGGGCGTGCCGACGCGGTTGCGGTTCATGTGCGCGATCTTCAGCACCACGCCGTCGGCGTCGAGGTACGCAACGTCGATGGCGAACTTCATGCCGATCGTGTGCACGCTGCGACACTTCGACAGCACCAGCGCACCCTCGAACTCCGAGCGACCGAGAAGGCCCCGGGCGCGCGACCGACGATCGTCTGCACGCTCAGCGCTGGCCAGGACGTGACCATCACTGACCAACCAACATTCGGCAGTCACCATTGCTCCAGATTGTCACGTCCGAGATAGTCGCGTGATCGCGCGGCCATCACATCAACGTCACATCAACGTCACAACAGCGGCACATCGGGCGCGGTGACCAGTTCCGGAGGTCGGCCGCCGCGGGTGTCGTAGACGGCCTTGCCGATGACCGCAGCGAAGATGATGGCCCCACCCAAGATCGCCAGCGGGGCCGGAACCTCATCAAGGATGAGGATGCCCCAGATAGTGACGAAGACCATCTCTGCCTGGGCGAACACGGTCATCGGCACGGCCGGAACGTGTTTGATGGCGGAGTTGAACATCAGCGTGCCGACAACAATGACCACGGCGCCATGAAGCAGGGCACGCGCAATGTCGTCGCCCGCCGGGACCAGCGGCTTGTCGCGCAACAGGGTGATGATGACGCAGACCACGATCATCAACAGTCCGTAGCCAGATAGCACCGGCGACCAATCGCGAGTGGGCTCGGAGCGCAGGCTGATTGTGTACAGCGCGAATCCCACCGATGCCAGGAGGGCCGCCGCGTTGCCGAGCATGTTGCCCGCCGCGAGGTCGCCGAAGACGGTGAGTACGAGGCCGACGATGCCGACTGCGATCGCGATGATGGTCGACTTGGAGAGCTTCTCGCCAAGGAAGCGTGTGAACACAACGGCGACCAATGGAGTGAGCGAGCCGAGGAACGCAGCGTTTGCGGCAGTGGTGGTATCGACGGCGTAGACGAACGCGATGGATGCGATGAACAGACCGAAGTTTGCCAGCAGCATCCAACGGCCGCCGCGCCAGGCGCGGACCGTCGGGTATGGCTGGCCCTTCAGGGCAGAGAGGATCTCGATCACGACGATGATGCCGATGGAGCGCCAGATCAGGTACTGGAACGCATCGACGTCTTTCGACAGGCGTTTCAGCACAGCGCCGAAGCTCCACACGATGCCTGACCCGATTGCCAACAGGGAGGCGATGACGGGTAGGCGATGTCGCTCCATACCCGGCTGACATTAGCGGTACGGGTGTTCTGCCAACGGGCTAGAAGTTCGTTGAGTGTTTGTGCGGTAGGTGCGTCGCCCGGCGATAGCTATGGAAGTCGTGACCACGCAATTTCCGCCGACTCGCAGCTTTCAGCCGCGCCGCCGCGCGCTTCCACCGGCGCGAGCGGAGCGATACGAGCGGCTGATGGGGCAGTGGTCGCTGACAGTCGAGGGCGACGATCTGTGTTTTGACGAACTGTTCCCGGGTATGGATGCAGTTGTGCTGGACATTGGCTTTGGTGGCGGCGAAGGGCTGATCGATCTGGCCGAGGCTCGGCCGAACGAAGCCATCATTGGTCTCGACGTGCACACGCCGGGCGTGGCGTTTGTCGTGGAGGCAATTGAGGACAACGGGTGGCATCACGTGCGCGTGGTGGAGGGCGATGTGCTCGAGCTGCTGCATCGCATTCCACTTCAGTCGCTCGCCGGCGTGCGGCTGTACTTCCCCGATCCGTGGCCAAAGCAGAAGCAGCGCCACCGTCGTCTGGCCCGGCCCGACGTCGTCACTCAACTTGTCGATCGCCTCCGAGTCGGCGGCACGTTCCACGTCGCCACCGACATTGTCGATTACGCCACCCAAACCTTGGCGGTGTGTGCCGCAGAGAGTCGGCTACAGGGAGGCGTGGTCCCGCGACCCGATTGGCGCCCAGTCACCCGCTTCGAGCGTCGCGGATTGGCGGCAGGTCGCTCGCCAGTCGACATGATTTTCGAACGTGTGCGCTGATATGGCGACCACTGACATGCACCTCTACTCGGCTCGACTGCGCGTCAACGTCTGCGCGTCTTTCGGTCTGGTCGCTGGAGTGACCGCTGCGCCGTTCTCGCCGTGGCAGCTGTCGCTGCTCATTGGGTGGATTGCGCTCACCAGCACTTTGCTCGCGTGGATCTGGGTCGAGAACATCGGGTGCGACGCCGCCGACACCCAGGCGAGGTCGACGGCGGAGGACAACAGTCGAGTCACGGCCGTTGCTGTCATGGTGACGGCCAGTGTGGTCAGCCTTGTCGGGGTGGGTTTCGCATTGGCGAAGGCCCGTCGGGTCGAGCTCCCGATGGAGGTGGCACTCACCATTGTGGCAGTGCTCTCTGTTCTGCTCTCGTGGTTCGTGGTACACACCATGTTCACGCTTCGGTACGCGCATCAGTACTACAACGCACCCGTTGGCGGTATCGAGTTCCCTGGCGAAAGCAATCCGGACTACCGCGACTTCGCGTACTTCGCGTTCACCATCGGGGTGGCGTTCGCAGTCAGCGACGCCGTCGTCACCAGCCAGGCGCTGCGCCGCATCACCTTGCGGCACTCGTTGGTCAGCTACCTATTCGGCACGGTCATCGTTGGTCTGACCATCAACGTCATCGCTGGCTTCATCCAGTAGCGGTGGCCTCAGCGAGGCGGCCGATGCCGCCGTCGCGCAACAGCATGCCCGTGAGCGTGCGGTCGAGGTGGTGCTGGCGCCAGAGCAGCATTTGCTGCGCGAGTGGCAGCACTATGGCTGCGTCGGTCTCCAGTGTCAGCCACGTGGGGTCGGCGGCCAGGTTGTAACAGAGCCAGTCTCCGCTGCCGAACTGCACGTACGCATGCGAGTCTGTGCGCAGCACGGCCAGGTTGTGTCGTTCAAGTCGACGGTCCCAGCTGGGCTCGGTGACGCCTCCGGGAATGAAGGTGTCGCGCCAATCCCATTCATAGTGCGCGGCAGTCCGCCAGCGCTTCGGTCGGTCGCCGCGCAGTAACTCGGTCAACGGGACGCCGTCGCACTGCAGCGGTACGGGCACGCCGATGGCCTCGCACAGGGTGGGCATCATGTCGACGTTCTCGGTGAAATCGGTGACGACCGTGCCGTGCCCAGCGGGCTGCGCTGGGTCGCGCACGATTCCGATGATGTGATAGCTGCTCTCGAACCAGCCGCACTTCTGTTGCAGCCCCTGGTCGCCCAGCTGCTCACCATGGTCGGCGGTGATGATGATGAGCGTGTTGTCCCACTCGCCGCGCGCCTTGAGTGCGTCGCAGATGCGACCGAGGTGGGCGTCGACCTCGCTGATCATCCCGTAGTACTGCGATTGCAGATGCGCGAGTTCGTCGGGGTCGGTAGGGGCCTTCACCCAGCCGACGCTGAGCAGCACGTCGTGCAGGTGATGACGTTGCTCGGGAATGGGCAGCGCTGCCGGGCAATCTGCCGGGTCGTACATCTCCGCGTAGTGGCCGGCGGCGGTGTATGGCGGGTGCGGACGAATGAACGAGGTGTGCGCGAACCACGGCTCGTTGGGCTCGTGCCCATCCAGCCAGTGCAAGAACTTGTCGGTGAGAAACTGGGTGACTGAGTGCTCGGCGAGCCGCTCGTTCTCGGTGCCGAGCGCAAGGTCCGGGTCCGTGAGAATGGCGCCTTCGTAGCCCAGCTCGCGCAACCATTCGAGCCACGGCGCATGGCGTTCATCGAGGCAGAGCACTTCCTCGAAGCCGGGCAGCACACCCTCCCAGTTCGACAGGCGCGGGTCGTTGGGGTCGGTGAGCTGGCGCGGGTCGGCACCCTGGTCGGTATAGCCGAACATCACCGGGCGATAGCCGGCTCGCAGGCCGGCGCGGGCGATGTTGTCGAAGCCAAAGTCGAGCGGGGTTCCGTTGGCGACGACCCGATTCGTCATTTGGTACGTGCCGGTATAGAGAGCGGCGCGGCCGGGCGCGCAAGGCGCAGCCTGCGCGTAGTGGCGGCTGAGGCGCACACCCTGGGCAGCGATCGCGTCGAGGTTGGGCGTCCGCACCAACGGGTGCCCGGCACACGAGAGCGAGTCGCCCCGGAACTGATCAAGCGTGACGAAAAGAACGTTCGGTCGCATGTGCAGCATCTTCGCCTGCCAGCGCATGCCGTGGCAACACGGTCGATCTCGAGGGTTTCGGCGACCTGGGGCGCGCTTGGAACCCTCGAGAGTTAGCGGGCCAGCTCGGCTCGGAGTTGGTCGAGGCCGATGGCGCCGAGCCTCAACGCCTTTGTGTGCCATGCCTTGAGGTCAAACGCGTCGCCGTCGCGGGCGACGGCGTCTGCGCGTGCGGACTCCCACTCGCGCTGGCCGATCTTGTAGCTGATTGCCTGCGCCGGCCAGCCCAGGTAGCGGTCGATCTCGCTGCGCATGAACGTCTCGGTGTTACCCGTCTCCTTGACGGAGAACTCGAACGCGAGGTCGGGGTTCCACACTTCGCCACCGTGGAAGGGCGTCCCGTCGTTGAGTGTGGTGCCCTCGGGAATGCGGAAGCCCAGATGCATGCCGATGTCGATGATGACGCGGACGGTGCGCAGGATCTGGCCGCCGAGGAAGCCCAGCCGATGGTCAGGATTTTCGAACCAGCCGAACTCGTCGCACAGCTGCTCTGCGTAGAGGGCCCACCCTTCGCCGTGACCGGGAATGAACGCGCTGCGCTGGATGCGGGTGAGCGACGCAGCCTGCACCTGCGCGTACCCGATCTGCAGGTGGTGGCCAGGCACGGACTCGTGGTAGCAGGTCGTGACGTCGCCCCACTTTGGGAAGAGCGTTCGCCCGAGCGCCGGGTACCACGTGCGACCGGGGCGGCTGAAGTCCTCCGACGGCCCGGTGTAATACGCCGCGGCCGCGCTGCCCGCAGGTGGAATGCGCGCCTCGCAACGGTCGATGACGTCGGGGATCTCGAAGTGCTCCTTGCTGCGGGCCAGCGCCTCGTCGGTCATCTCTTGCAGCCACTCCTGGTACTCGGCTTCCGAGTGGAGGGCGCGTGCCGACGATGGGTCGGTATCGAGCAAATCGATCACTTCGGCGAACTTGGCACCCGGCAGGATCTGCTCGCACGTCTTCGCGATCTCGCCGCGCAGGTAATGGAAGTCGCCCCACGCCCACTCGTACATTTCGGCGGGGTCAAGGTCTGCACCCAACATCGCACGCACGCCGAGCGCGTACCGCTCCTGGCCACATGCGTCGTTGGGGTCGGCGGTGGGTGCGTAGTCGTCGCGCAGGTATGCGGCGAATGTTCCGAACGCTTCGTTGGCCAG
>JANOYI010000177.1:0-1881 GCA_031428795.1 Ilumatobacteraceae bacterium
GTACTGGGAGGACGACCCGGCAACGGATGTGATCCTGCTGTACCTCGAGTCGTTCGGGAACCCGCGCCGATTCAGTCGCATCGCCCGCAGGATCTCCAGGGCCAAGCCGATCATCGTCGTCAAAGCCGGGCGCAGCGCGGCGGGGCAGCGAGCAGCCAAGTCCCACACCGCCGCCCTCGCGGCTGGTGAACGTGCTGTCGATGCCTTGTTCCGCCAGACGGGTGTGATCCGCACCGACACTCTCGAGGAGATGTTCGCCGTCGCCACGCTTGCCGCCACCCAACCTGCGCCGCCTGGCCGGCGAGTGGCGATCATGACCAACGGCGGCGGCCCCGGCATCTTGGCCGCCGATGCCTGCGAGGCCCGCGGCCTGTTCGTCGTGGCGCTCAGCGACCACACCCAGAACAGCCTTCGCGGGCTGCTACCCGCAGCCGCTGGTCTCTCCAACCCTGTCGATATGGTCGCCAGCTCCACCGCCGAGCAGTTCGCCGCCACCCTCGGCGTTCTGGGTAATGCGCCCGAGGTCGACGCGGTGATCGCCATCTTCATTCCCCCGATCGTCACCCGCGCCGACGACGTCGCCGCCGCTCTTGCCGATGCGCGCTCACGCGTCCCAGCCGACAAACCGGTCCTGGCCGTGTTCATGGGCCACAAGGGACTCATCCCGGGACTGGCCGAGGCGAGCATCCCATCGTTCGCGTTTCCCGAGGACGCTGCTCGCGCCCTGAGCAGCGTCACCGAGTGGGCGGAATGGGTCCGGCGCCCGGTCGGACATGTCGTGCAACCCGACCGCTGCGATGTTCGCCGAGCCCGCCAGATCGTCGACCGCGCCCTGCACAACAGTGACGTCACAGGTCCGGTGTGGCTCGGCGTCGAGGACACCGAAGCACTGCTCGAGGCGTACGAGATACCACTGGCCCGCCACGTTCTCGTGTCGACCCCAGACCAGGCGGCCGAAGCGGTCGCGCACCTCGGTGTCGAACAGGTCGTGGTCAAGATCGACTCACCGGTCCACAAAAAGGACATCGGCGGTGTGCGCCTCGGCATCCGCTCCCCCACCGAGGCCGCCACAGCGGTGCGCGAGATACGCGCACAGCTCGACACGGCCGGACTCGGCGAGCACGCCGAGCGGTTCGTCGTGCAAGAACTGGCAACCGACGGTGTGGAAATGGTCGTCGGTGTGGTCCACGACCCGGCCTTCGGACCGTTGGTGATGGTCGGCTGCGGCGGTTCACTCGTCGAGCTCATCGAAGACGTGAGCGTGCGAATCACCCCACTCAGCGACATCGATGTCGACGAGATGCTCACCTCGCTACGCACCTACCCGCTGCTCACCGGTTTCCGCGGTAGCCCCGCCCTCGATATCGACGCACTCAAGGATCTGCTGTACCGCGTCAACCACCTGATCGAAACGATCCCCGAAGTCTCCGAGATGGACCTCAACCCCATCTTCGTGCACCAACACGGCCTCACGGCCGTCGACGCACGAATCGCCGTCCACCGCCTCCAGCCCCGATGAGTCAGACCCGGCGTCCGGCGTAGCGGCGCCTCGTCGGCCCTTCAGTAACGAACGCTGACGAAGTCGGCGGGACGGGGCCGGCGTCGAGCAGAATCGTATGGTGCGACGCTGGGCCCGCTCGTAGCCGGCTGCGAGCGCCGCGGCGGCGTCGTCAGCGGCCCGAAACATCGCTGCAGCAGCCTACTGGTCTGCGTGATGCCTGGCGTCGCCAGCGACGCGCCGACCGGCTTGATCCGCTCGCTGGAAGACACCGGCGAGGAACCATGGCGGATCGGGGTCGGTCGCCCCGGCCGCGGGTCTGGCGGCGTGGTCCGCTCTTACAGTGAAGCCTGCCAGTCGCTCGAGCTCGCCAGTCGGCTGGC
>JANOYI010000178.1:0-7940 GCA_031428795.1 Ilumatobacteraceae bacterium
CCTCGTCGACCGCATTCTGGAAGCGCTCTACGGCGACGACCCGCCAGCAGGGGTGCCCAAACAAGTGCTCGTCCCGGTGGAGCCCGACGACAGCGCGACCTACGAGGAATGGCTCACCCACCTGCGCGGAAGTCGTGTGCAGATTCGGGTCGCGCAACGTGGCGACAAGCGCGAGCTGCACGAGACCGTCACGCGTAACGCCAAGGAAGAGTTCATGCGCCATCGCATGCGCCGCGCTGGCGACCACAACGCCCGCAGCCGTGCAATCACTGAACTGCAGGATCTGTTGGGGCTGCCAGAAGCGCCGTTGCGTATCGAGTGCTACGACATGGCGCACCTCCAGGGCACGGATTACGTCGGCTCGATGGTCGTGCTGGAGGACGGACTGCCGAACAAGCGCGAGTACCGCCGCTTCAAGGTGCATGTGCCCGGCAACGACGACTACGCGGCGATGGAAGAAGTACTGACCCGTCGGCTGCAGGCCTATCTCAACGAGCGCGATCAACCGCTGGACGACGACTTGATCGACGGCGAGCGTCGTCGTCCGCGTAAGTTCGCGTATCCGCCGCAGCTGCTTTTGGTCGACGGTGGCAAGGGTCAATTGGCGGTTGCGGAGCGTGTGGTTCGAGCGCTTGGCCTGCAGGACGAGATTCCGATTGCGTCGCTGGCGAAGCGCTTTGAGGAAGTGTATTTGCCGGGTCGTAGTGCGCCGATCGAGGTGCCGCGCGGCGGTGATGCGTTGTTCATGCTGCAGCGAATTCGCGACGAGGCCCACCGGTTCGCGAACACGTTCCATCGTGAGCTGCGCGGGAAACGAATGACGACGTCGTCGCTTGACGGCATTCCCGGGCTGGGTGAGGCGCGCAAGAAGAAGCTGACACAGGTGATGGGCGGCGTCAACGCAGTCAAGAAGGCATCGCTGGAGGACCTGCAGGCGTTGACCTTCTTGCCTGACGCGGTAGCGGTCGCGATCCATGAAAAGTTTCATCGTGCGTGAAGTGATCGATTGGTTACCTGCAGCTCGTGTGGGCGCAGCCGCACAACGCTGGCTACAAGGCCGACGGTGACCTCACGCACACGTACGGCTTCGACATGTTCATCGGCGAGCCGGACCTGTGGGGTGCAGGGCTGGGCACGTCAGTGTGCGTAGCTGCTATCTCGGCCCTACTCGCCCGGGGCGCCGATCGCGTATTGATCGACCCGCGCGTCGTCAACGAACGCGCCGTGCGTGTGTACGAAAAGGTCGGCTTCCGCACGGTGAAGGTGCTGCCGGGCAACGAGCTGCACGAAGGCGTCCACTACGACTGCTGGCTGATGGAACTCGACTTGGTCGCGTGGCCATCCCGAAACCGTTGAAGCATGGTCTCGGCCGCGTTCTCCGCTTCGAGCCGGGCATTTCGGACAACGACGTGCGGAGCGGGTGCCGCGGACGCAGGTGGAAACCGCTTTCTCGCCCCCTGGCGGGTGAGCCCCAGTAGTCGACCGATCTGTCCCCAGTTGTAGCCGTTGGCTCGGGCGTGAGCGACTGCCTGCCGCTGCAGCCAGTCGACCTCGTCGGCGAGACTCCGTGCGGCGCTGAGGGCTGCCCTCGGGTTGTCACCCAGCGCCTCTTCGAGCATGGTCACCAGTTCCTCACTGACCTGCGACACGCGCGGCCTCCACTCTGTTCGGAGGGAAGCCGCAGGCCGAACATATCTCGACGCACGCCCCTTCCCACCTCGTCGCGCTCATCCTCGAGTCGGTCGGCCGCGAGTTGGTGAACCCATGCTCTTGAGGGTCGCGGTGGGCAGGCCCCGCTGGCTCGAACCTCCGCAATCTGGGGTACTTGTTCTCGTTCCTCGGTAACTCCAGTTACCGAGGGGACCGCAGCGGTAACCGGAGTTACCGAGTTGCCGAAAAAAGTACCCGTGGTTGCTCGGCGCAACTTGGCGAACCAAGCGCTGAAGGGTCGCGGGCGGTAACTGGAGTTTCCGAGTTTCCGAAAAAGTACCCCGAGTAGGCGCTGCGCCGGACCGGGCCGCCGGTGATACCGCCACCACTTCAAGAGCATGGGTTGAAGAACTTGGATGCAGCAACGCCGAAGCGGCTGAACAGAACAAAGACCCGAGCGGGTCTAGCGGAAGGCGCTGAGCACGTCGGCGTGGAGCGCTTCGTACGTTTCGCGGCGCTGCTCGGGCGTGTCGCCCAGCGTGAAGTCGACGATCGCAAACTCGTCCACCCCGAGCGCCTCGTACTGCGCGAGCTGATCGATGAGCTCTTGAGCTCCGCCGATGAGCGAACGGTCTGCAACGACGTGGGGCTCCAACGCAGCGCGGGCAGCAGGCGTTGGCGCGTAAAAGATCATCGCCTGCGCGGAGCGGTAGAGCGAGGCGGGGTCTCGGCCGACCGACTCGCATGCGGCGAGGTAGCGCTCCGTACGGCGGCCGACCTCGGCCGGGTCGCCCCACGTGTTCCACTCCTGCGCCCAGAGTGCGGTCAGCCGCATCATGCGCGGGCTGCCCGTGCCCACCAGCAGCGGCAGGGTCCCGTTCACGGGCTTCGGTCCAAATGGTGCGTCTGCCAGCTGATACGTAGCTCCGTCAAAGGTGACACTGTCCTCCCGGAACAACCGATGCACTATCTCCAGAGCCTCAGCGAAGCGAGTGACTCGCGGTCCCGGCTCAGGCAGGTCAAATCCGTACGCCGAGTGCTCCTCAACCATCCAGCCCGCACCCAGGCCTAAGACTGCCCGTCCGCCGGAGATGTGGTCAGTGGTCGTCGCACGTTTGGCGAGCACGACCGGATGATGAATCGTCACGGGCGACACCATCGACACCAGCCGCACGCGCGGCACCAACGCACCAATCGCGGCGAGCACAGTCCAACACTCGTGCGCGTCACCGCTCTCGCCGTCCTCCATCTGCGACATCAGATGGTCGGCGTACCAGAACGATTGAAATCCGGACTGCTCGGCCCAGGTGGCGAGCGAGAGGGTTTCGCTCCATGAGCGGTCGTACGAAGGCAAAACGGAGAACTGCATGAGCCGCACTCTATGACGACTCCCGTACGATTACGGCGTGAGCAACGACCTGTGGGAAACGCATGCCGAGTGGTGGATCGACGGCTTCACGGCTGGCGCCGACCCCGAGTACGAAGAGCAAATCCTGCCGCTCGCTGCTCGCGAGCTCGCCGGCGCGAAGCGAGTGCTCGACGTTGGCTGCGGTGACGGCCAGGTCAGCCGACTCGCCGCGAAACTCGGCGCTGAAGTTGTCGGCATCGACCCGACGTGGAACTGCGTCAGCGTTGCCAACCAGCGCGGCGGGGGAGTGTTCGCCCGTGCAGGCGCCGCCCAGCTGCCATTCGCCGACGGCACCTTCGACGCGGTAATTGCGTGCCTCGTGTTCGAGCACATTCGCGACGTTGACAGCGCGATCGCCGAGGTTGCCCGCGTGCTGCAACCCGGTGGTCGTTTCTGTTTCTTCCTGAACCACCCGTTGCTGCAGACCCCGAACAGTGGCTGGATCGACGACCAGTTTCTCGACCCGCCCGAGCAGTATTGGCGTATCGGTCCGTACCTCATCGAGGACGAGACGATTGAGGAGGTGGAGAAGGACGTGTTCATTCCGTTCATCCACCGCCCGCTCAGTCGTTACATCAACACTCTGTCCGACAACGGCCTGCTGCTAGAGCGGATGGAGGAGCCCGCACCGCCCGCGGGGTTCCTGGCTAAAGCAGAGGAGTACCTCGCCGCGTCGACCATCCCGCGCCTGTTGTATCTCCGCACGCGCAAGGTCTAACCGCCTACCATCGTCGGCATGGCCGACATCCTGCTCATTACCGGTATGTCCGGCGCAGGGCGATCAGGCGCGGCTGCCGTATTGGAAGACGTCGGCTGGTACGTCATCGACAACCTGCCAACCTCTCTCGTCGACACCATCGTCGAACTGGTCAGCAAGCCGGGCAGCGACATTGACCGGCTCGCTCTGGTCGCCGGCCGTCAACACGTGGAGCTGCTACCGAAAGTCGCCGCCCTCAGGGCAAGTGGTCACCGTGTGCGAATGCTTTTCCTCGACGCAAGTAGCGACGTCCTCGTCAAGCGCTACGACGCCACCCGCCGCAAGCACCCGCTCGACGGCCATGCCCCTGGCCTGGTCGAAGCAATCGACCTGGAGCGGGAACTGCTGGAGCCGGTGAAGACGGCGGCTGACCTTGTGATCGACACCAGCTCGCTCAACGTGCACGAGCTGAAGGCCAAGCTGCTGGCCGCATTCGAAGATGCCGGCAACGGGCAGCGGCTACATAATGCGGTGGAGAGCTTCGGGTTCAAGCACGGACTTCCCATCGACGCCGACATGGTGATGGACGTTCGGTTCCTACCGAATCCGCACTGGGAGGAAGCCTTGCGGCCCCTCACCGGTCACGACCCGGCAGTGCGCGATTTTGTATTGGAACGTGCGCAGGCCAGTGACTTCCTCGACCGATTCGAGGGACTGATGCTTTCATTGCTTCCGTCGTACGAGGCAGAGGGCAAGAGCTACCTCACAGTGGCGATCGGCTGCACGGGCGGTCGCCATCGCAGCGTCGCAGTGGCAGAGGAACTGGCCCTCCGGCTCCGCGAACACGGGTACGCCGTACGAACTGGCCACCGCGACCTCACTCGTTGAGCCGCCGGGCTTTGGGTAAGCTCCACTCGAAAGTCCTCTCTTGAAAGGAGACGCAACCATGACGGTTCGCGTCGGCATTAATGGTTTCGGGCGCATTGGGCGCAACTTTTTCCGGGCTGCCAAGCAGCGCGGGGCCGACATCGATTTCGTGGCAGTCAACGACCTCGGGTCGCTCGACCAGATGGCGCACCTGCTGAAGTACGACTCCGTTCTGGGCACGCTGCCCAACACGATCAAGGCCACCAAGACCGGCATCAGCGTTGATGGTGACGAGCTGCGCGTGCTCAGCGAACGCGACCCGAGGAACCTTCCATGGGGCGATCTTGGCGTTGATGTGGTCATCGAGAGCACGGGCTTCTTCACCAGCCGCGACACCGCCGCGTACCACCTTGCGGCCGGTGCTCCGCTTGTCATCGTCTCCGCTCCTTGCGACGGGGCCGACGCCACGTTCGTCTACGGCGTCAACCACAAGGACTTCGACTTCAAGACCCAGAAGGTCATCTCCAACGCCAGCTGCACCACCAACTGCTTCGTGCCGTTGGTCAAGGTGCTCGACGATGCGTTCGGTATCGAGCAGGGCCTGATGCAGACCGTCCACGCATACACCGGCGACCAGCAGTTGGTCGATGGCCCGCACAAGGACCTGCGTCGCGCCCGCGGCGCCGCCATCAACATTGTGCCCACCGGCACTGGCGCCGCCCGGGCCACCAGCCTGGTGCTCACCTCGATGAAGGGCAAGCTCGACGGCACCTCGCTGCGCGTTCCGGTGCCGACCGGTTCCATCGTCGACTTCACCGCCACGCTGAAGACTTCCGCCACCGTCGAGCAGATCAATGCCGTGTACAAGAAGGCTGCGTCCTCTGGCCCGCTGAAGGGCATTCTCCGCTACACCGAAGACCCAATTGTGTCGAGCGACATTCAAGGCGACCCGCACAGCAGCATCTTCGATGCCGGGCTGACCATGAGCATGGGCAAGCTGGTCAAGGTGCTGTCGTGGTACGACAACGAGTGGGGTTACAGCAACCGTCTCATCGATACCACGCTGTACGCGGGCTCGAAGGTTTCGAAGCGGAAGAAGTGACATGAGCCGCATTCCTACGCTCGCCGATCTGGGCGACGTCAGCGGCAAGCGCGTTCTGGTTCGCACCGATTTCAACGTTCCGATGGAGAACGGTGAGATCACCGACGACTTCCGCATTCGCGCTTCGCTGCCCACTATCAACTGGCTGCAGGAGCGCGGTGCCACGGTCGTCACTGCCTCTCATCTCGGTCGCCCCAAGGGCGAGCCGAATCCGAAGTACTCGATGGACGCGGTGCGGGCTCGCCTTGCCGAACTGGCACCAGGCGTCGAACTTCTGGAGAACCTCCGTTTCAACGCCGGCGAGGAAGGCAACGACCCAGCGTTCGTCGCGCAACTGATCGACGGCATCGACATGTATGTCGACGACGCGTTCGGTGCCTGTCACCGCGCGCACGCCAGCATCGTTGGCCCACCCAAGACGTTGCCCTCGGCGATGGGGTTGCTGCTGCAGAAGGAGGTCGAGGTTCTGCTCGGCTTGCGCGACAACCCCAAGCACCCGTTCGTGGCTGTCTTGGGTGGCAGCAAGATCAGCGACAAGCTGGGCGTAGTCGAGGCGCTACTCAACACGGTCGATGCGCTCGTCATCGGTGGCGCAATGTGCTTCACGTTCCTTGCGGCGCAGGGCTACCCGATCGGCGCCAGCCTGTGGGAGCCCGACCAGGTCGACACGTGCAAGCGCCTATTGGAGCTGTCCAAGATCAACGGCAAGACCATTCATCTTCCCGAGGATCTGACGGGTGTCGACGCGGCCGGCAACTACGCCACCTTCGGCATTCGGTTACCTGATGGCGCCAAGGGCTTCGACATCGGACCCGGTACGGCGGCCGCGTTCAGTGACGTCATCATGGACGCACGCACGGTTTTCTGGAATGGACCAATGGGCATGTTCGAAGACGAGCGCTTCGAGAACGGCACGCGCACCGTTGCGCAGGCGATGGCCGACACGAAGGCGTTCACGGTGGTGGGCGGGGGAGACAGCGCGGCTGCACTCGCACAGTTCCGCCTTGACGATGAAGTCGATCACGTCAGCACCGGCGGCGGCGCGTCGCTGGAACTCCTCGAGTTGGGTGACCTGCCCGGCCTCGAGGCACTCAGAGGGGCACCCAACGCATGACTCGCAAGCCACTCATCTCCGGCAATTGGAAGATGAACCACAACCACTTCGAAGCAATCCAGACGGTGCAGAAGTTGGCGTACCTCGTGGGCAAGGACGAACTGGAGGCCGCCGACGTCAGCATCCATCCTCCGTTCACCGATATCCGCAGCGTGCAAACAGTGATCGATAGCGACAAGTTGGGCTACGCACTCGGCGCCCAGCACTGCCACTTCGAGGAGAAGGGTGCCTACACGGGCGAGGTCTCACCCGTGTTCCTGGCGAAACTGGGCGTGCAGTACGTCATTGCCGGCCACAGCGAGCGGCGCGAGATCTTCGGTGAGACCGACGACATCGTGAACAAAAAGGTCGCTGCCATCCAGCAGCACGGCATGACCCCCATCTTCTGCTGTGGTGAGACATTGGAAGAGCGCGAGGCGGGGGAGACCGAGGCCAAGGTGCTCGGTCAGGTACGTGCCGGGCTCGAGGGCCGCAAGCCCGAACAGGTCGCCGCACTCGTGATTGCGTACGAGCCGATCTGGGCAATCGGCACCGGGCGCACCGCAACGAGCGACGATGCGCAGCAGGTCTGCGGCACTATCCGCGCGTGCGTGGCCGAAGTGTGGGGTCGGGATGCATCACAGACGGTGCGAATTCAGTACGGCGGCAGCGTGAAGAGCTCCAACATTGCCGAGCTCATGGCGCAGCCCGACATTGACGGTGCGCTCGTGGGCGGCGCCAGCCTCGATGCCGACGAGTTCGCCCGGATCTGCAAGCTCGGCGTCTGACATCGGGGAATGGAACGTGTACGCGGTGAATACCCTGCTGGAACGTTTGGTCCAACTTTTCGTACAAGATGGAACGAGGCGGCTACCGCTCGGTAAAGGTGCGTGATAGCTTTCCAACGCCCGTATTGATCGGGGAGGACAATACGAGTTTTGGCAGCACCTCGGTGCAGCCGCAGTTCCTTCCCTCCGTTACCCCAGGAGGACCATCCACGTGAGGACCACGAAGCGCAGCAAGTTTGTTGCTCTCGCCGTAGGTCTTGCTCTCATCGCCGCAGCTTGTGGCGATGACAAGGAGAGCACGACTACCGAAGCAGCCCCAGAGACCACCGCAGGCG
>JANOYI010000179.1:0-4058 GCA_031428795.1 Ilumatobacteraceae bacterium
AAGTCAATGAGCGCATCGTGAATCACTGCGGGCATGAGGCGAGCGGCGTGACCTGCGGCGTTGACGAAGGTTTCCTCACCGAAGGCGCCGGCCGGGATGCGCATCTGGGGCCACTCCGGCGACTCCACGACAGCGGGTGACACATGCTCAGTCAGCGTGATCAATTTGAAGTTCCTTGCCTCTTGATAATGTGGAATGTATGCTCCAATCATAGCGGCGTTCGGAACGTTCGAGTCAAACGCTGGCGAGGAAGTACGGTGTCAACTCGTGGAAGTGGCAGAACGCATCGGTCGAGCAAACGCGTCATTGACGCCAGCTGAACGACGCGTGGCGGAGGTCGTCCTCGAGCAGCCGCAGCTCGTTGCCTTCGGAACCGTCGCCGACTTGGCTGAAGCTGCCGCCAGTGGGGCAGCGACCGTGGTCCGCCTGGCTGGAAAGCTGGGCTTCGAGGGTTTCACCGGCCTGCAGGCCTCGGTACAGCACACGCTGGCCGGCCAGCTTCGTCCCGCCGCCGAGCGCATTCGCGAGCCTGCGGCCACCGACGCCATCGGTCGCCACTTGCAGCTGGAGGTCGACAACGTGGCGACAACGCTGCGGGCTCTCGACGGGGGAGCGCTGGCCGACGTCGTCGCCCATCTGTCCGCTCCCGTTACGCGGGTGTTCGTCCTGTCGGGCGATGCGTCCCTGGGCGTCGCTCAGCAATTGACGGCCGATCTTCACGCATTGCGTGACGACGTCACGCTGATCGATGGCAACGACGTAGCCGTGCGCAGGTTGGTCGCCCAGCTCCGGCCCACAGACGTGGTCGTCACCATCGACCTACGGCGCTACGACCGTTGGGTGGTCGAGGCGGCACGCGATGCACAGAGCAGGGGAGCGTGGTGCGTCACGCTGACCGACAGCCTGCTGTCCCCCCTCGCAGCACTGGCTGAGCGAACCCTGACGGTGGCCGCCGCCGGCGGCGGCCCATTCGACAGTCACGTAGGAACGCTTGCGCTGATCAACGTGTTAGTAGCTGGCGTGGCCGAACGCCTCCGTCTGGAAGCCACCGAACGCCTCGACCGAGTCGAAGCCGCATGGCAAGCCGCCGGAGCATTGACAGATCGCTAGCAGTCCAAACACCTAGACTTTCGTCATGACGAAAGTCGACGCTGAACCGAGTGAGCAGCGATCGCGGTGCACGTGGTGTCGACGCGTGCTCCCGCCCCAAACAATGGGGAGGCCGAGGGTGTTCTGCTCGCAGGCGTGTCGCCAGTGGCACTGGGTCGGCAAACAAAGGGCCGACGAGCTGCAGCTGAACGAGTCCGAGCTGATCGTCGCCAAGGAAGAGTTGGACAAGTTGCACGACGAGCTCTACGTCCTGGCCTGCGCAGTCAACGACGCCGAGAAGGACAACGCAGCAGCAGGAAAAAACCCAACGGCGAAAGAGTTGCAAGAAATAGTCGAATGGCTCTTGGAAGCCGCAAGACCTTTGCGCGACAGAGAACTCGGACCGAAGGTAGGGGCGAAAGACGAGGAGATCAAGGCGTGAGGCAAGCGTGGGTCACGTCCATGGTGGCCGTGGCCGCCTATTATGAGACTCCGCCCATAATAGTGGTTATGTCATGTTGCCAGGGATCATGGAGAAGGTTTGGTCACGAAGTACTGGTAGCCCTCCCAGTGGATTCCGCCATTGCTGCTCGGCACCGCCTCCACAACCGTGCATCCACCCCCAGTCAGAGCGCGTTCAACTCGTTCGCGCGACAGTCCGTTCATTGTGAACAGCTCAGGCTCCCCCGGTTCGGCCGGTTGCGGCTCGCTGTGTGGCAGCCGTCGTTGCAGCAAGCGACGCTGACCGCGTTTCACTGTCACGGGAGTTGTGGCCATACCCGAGCCGCGATCGGCAAACCACGTGACGCCCTCCTCGACCAGGTCGATCTGCAGAGCGAACGACCCAGGCTTTTGGGGTGCGGTCACGGTGAGCCGGGCGACCAGGGTCTCACCCGCTGCTAGACCGTCGGGCATCGGGACGCGCCCGTCATCCTCGGTGTCACCGCGGCGTGAAACGCTGCCGTACCAATGGTTTCCCACTGCCAACCAAGTACCAGCCGGCCAGTCGATGCCGCTGCTGTTGGTGACCTCGACCTCGAGCACGGCAGCTTCGCCGGTGTGAAGCGTTGCGACAGTCGACCGAATCACGATGTTGGCCCGATGGCTGTCGGCTGGGAGCTTTCGAACGTTCAAGCCGGTCGTCATGTCGAACACCGCAACTCCCCCAGGTGCCAGCAACCTGCCGAACTCCTGGATGTAGCGCTCCGCGTTTGCCGGAGGATTGTGCTGCAGCACGATGGTCGAGTAGATGAAGTCGAAGCTGTTGCTCTCGAACAAAGCCAAGTCCGGCTCGGTATTCACGTGGTACTGGCAGCGATCACCGCGCTTGTTGTACTGCCGCGCGAGGTCGACCATCGTCGCTGAAATGTCGACACCATCGCTGCGCTGAAACCTCCCAGCCAGAGCCTGCGTCAATCTGCCGACTCCACAGCCAAAGTCAAGGCAACGACCAGTCGCGGGTGAGAGACCCCGCTGTGCAAGGTCGTCCATGACCATTTGGATGTTGTGCTCGCCACTGCGGAAGAACTCATCGAGATCCCAGGCTCCGCCCTTGAAGCTGGGCTCGCTGAGGATCGCCCACAGCGGATCAGCTTGCGCCCATTCCTCCCACACTCGCTGCTGTTGAGAGAAATCTGGTTCGCTGTCCATCGGCGAGACGCTAGCCCCGGCCGTTCCACGTGCCTGGACTTCATTCGTGACTCGTCCTACGCTGTGCGCAGCGGGCCGAGCGAAGGGAGCATCATGCTCTTGAGTAGTCGGCACCTCCGGCGCATTGTCATCACTCTCGGTGCTTCGCTGGCGATTGCGTTCGCGCCCATCGGGGTTTCGTTCACCCTGGCCGCTCCCCTACACGCCGCCCCATCGGATGTCGTTGCCAAACGCGGTGACAAGTCAGAGCAGGTCGCACAGTTGCAGCAGCTGCTCATGGCTGCCGGCATCACAGTTCGCGGCGGTGCTGACGGGCTCTTTGGTCCCGGCACTGAGGCCGCTGTCAAGCAGTACCAGGGCATTCGCGGGCTGCCCGTGAACGGCGTTGTGGACAACCCCACCGCAATCGCGCTGGGCATAGTGCCACCGAAGGCCCTTCTTGCACAGGGCTCCAGCGGCGCTGCCGTTGTACAGGTTCAGAAGGAGCTTCTGGCTGTTGGCGTCGCCGTGAAGGGCGGTGCAGACGGGGTCTTCGGGCCAAGTACGGCGAAGGCGGTGCAGGCATTTCAGCGCAGTCGGCAGCTGCCCGCCTCAGGGGTGATCGATGCAGCGACGGCAGCGATCCTGACCACGGCTGCCGCCGCTGCGCCGCAAAAGGCAGTGACGCCGCCGGCGGCAGGCACTTCGTCGGCCACCGCAACACTGGCATCGTTTCCCGTTCCGGCGACCTGCAAGTTTTGGGACACCTGGGGCGCACCGCGCAGCGGCGGGCGAAAGCACGAGGGGGTCGACATCCTCGCATCGAGCGGCACCGCCATCTTCGCGGTGCAGGACGGCCGGATCACTCGGCGTCAGGCTGATTACCCGGGCTCACGCGCGGGCAACGCCATCTGGCTGACGGCCGCCAGCGGTACCTACTACTTCTACGGCCACATGAGTTCATTCGCCAATGGAGTGGGCGTGGGCAGCCCTGTGAGGGCCGGCGATGTCATCGGGTACGTCGGGTCCACCGGGAATTCAACTATCCCCCACCTTCACCTCGAGATCCACCCAGGCGGAGGCGGCCCTGTGAATCCCTACCCGATCGTGCGGGCGGCCAGCGGTTGTTAGCGCGACCGCTCTACGTTTCTGACATGTAACGAATCACTGCCAGCACCCGCCGATGTTCGTGCTCCGATGGCGGAAGGTCGAGCTTTGCAAAGATGGCAGAAATGTGTTTCTCCACCGCCCCAGCGCTGACGACCAGTGCTGCCGCGATTGCAAGATTCGACGAGCCCTGAGCCATGAGTGAGAGCACCTCCGTCTCGCGTGGGGTGAGT
>JANOYI010000180.1:0-4095 GCA_031428795.1 Ilumatobacteraceae bacterium
CCCAGATCCGCGTGCTGTCTTGGAGCGTGTGCGTCAGATCGACCAGCGCAGCTTTGAGGCGCAGAGCGTCGAGTCCTTGGTCTTCAAGGCGCATCGTGGTGTTGAGGCGCTTGAGCTCAAGCAGCGCAGCTTGTTCTGCGCGTTTGAGCACGACCGCTTCGAGAGATCCACCTCTTGGGACGAGCGCGTACACGACCTCGCACTCCATCGCTGCTGCGACCCGCCGCAGCGTGTCGAGCTGAATAGTGCCGGCACGTTCAGATGCTTCCAAGCCAGTGACGGCAGGGCCAGAAACGTCGAGACGGTCTGCGAGCTGTCGGGTGCTGAGACCCAGCGCGTCACGGATGGCGCGGATCCACCCCATGCGCGGCGCAGCGAGAGCTGAGCGCTCCAGCTTTCCGAAGCGATCATCGAGTGCTTGTCGTGCTTGACGGCGTTGGCTGGCGCGCATGCCCACTCCCTTGCAAACTCAGAGATTTCCATTCAGTGCAAACTGATAAGTCAAAGCATAGCACTCACTGCCTATTTGCAAGTCCATGGCTATCGAAACCCTGGTTAAGCGCCTGCCACCCGGCCAGGCGGTTCAGCTGAACCGCCCACTTCGGCAGGATGTGCCCGCGAAGTCGGCCTCCGATGGGAGACTTGCGGTTGTGAGCATTGTGCGGCTGGAGTTGCGGAACGATCCCGTCGATCCCGAGGCCATCGACGTTTGGGTTGACGGGCATCTCGGGGATGAGCCGTGCCGGTTCCGCCTCGACACCGGCGCCGGGACGTGTCGGGTGCGCACCACCGACGCGACCAGAGGGCTCCTCTCCCGAGGCGCATCGCGCGGCGTCGCGGCGAGTGGCGTCGGGCTGGGCGAGGACGAGATCGTGGTCCCGCTGCTCCGCCTTGGCGATCACCACCTCCTCGATGTTGAGGCCACGCGCACGCCGATCGATATCGACGCCGTGCCGTTGTTGGGCATGAGCGCCCTCGGCCGTCACCGGTGCCAGTTTCGGTTCGCCGCAGGCGAGTTGGAACTGACCGATTTGGCCGCATCCGAGTCCGGCCGGTGGCTTGCCCTCGACCTGCACACAGCAGGCCAGCCCTCGATGGTGGTGCACTTCGGTGACCTCGCGGTCAACGGTTGCTGGGACACGGGTGCCGGACTGACGGCAGTCGACGCCGGCTTCGCACGTTCGCATCCCGAGCTGTTCGACCCACTTCGATCCTCGGTTGGAATCGATGCGTCGGGTGTCGAGATCGCCAGCGACATTGCGATCATGGCTGCTTGCTCGATCGGCGACGTCGAGTTCCCGGAAAGCGCTTGTGCGCTGGTCGACCTCAGTGCGCTCAATGAACACCTACGGCTGCAAGCCATCGAGGACGGGGATTCCCACGAGCCGATGCTGTTCATTGTCGGCATGCCGCTGATTCAGCTCGCTGACTGGGACTTCGACTTCCCCGCCGCGAAGTGGGCCCTCACACAAGCCACCTGAGAACTACGACCGGCGCGTGCTCGCGTGTTGGGGCGGGCAAGGGCCCGTCGCGAAGTGCAACGGGGAGACGGCAAGGTGGCCGACGAACGTTGCGTCGCTGCCCACGCGGAAGGCGCTGTGGCCGGGGTTGTGCATGCCGGTCCACTCGGCGACCAGGCCGGGCACGATCTCGTCGCCATCGGTGAACGTGTCGATCAAGCTCGCATCGAACAGCGCGGTGAACGCGGCACGAAGATCGTCGGACAATGGCTGATCGGCGAAGTTGCTCTTGGCGGTGTCGCTGATGAGCACACGGGCATTCGGGAAGAACGTGGTCCAACTGTTGCCATCGCGAACAGCGGTGAGACCGATCGATTCGATGTGCGAGAGCAGGACCGTGTCGACCGACTCGACGGGAATGCCAACAGCCTCAAAGGCCGCTCGGTAGGCCTTCTGGTGGTGGCCGGTGGAGCCGGGGTCGTGGAGGATGTCATCGAGATTGCCTGCGGGGTCGACCACCACGTGACGGCCGGCTGTGCTGACCACCCACGCACAACTAGCGAGTCGCATCTGCCCGTCATCGGCCCAGATCGGCTCGCCCCAGGAGATGGAGCGGACCTGGTTGGGGGTCAGTGCAGCGGGGTCTCTGTGTGCGGGCCGGCGAACCGGCCGTTGACCGGCGCACCGGCAGCGACCAGTGCGGCGATCGTCTCGGCCACCCGCGGGAAGTTGCCCGGCCAGTCAGTGGCGATGTGCAGCGCGGTCCGCGACTGGTCGGCGTCGCCGTGACGCTCGGTAGCCAGCTGGGGATGCTCCTCCAGCAACGCGATCAACACCTCCACCTCGCCGGTCTGCAGCGCCCGCGTCACGGCCTCAACTCGCGGGTCCTCGATTGGCAACATCCGCCAAACCTAGCGAGCGCTCAGGTACGCAGGCGCAGGGTTATCAGCTGGAAGGGCTTCAGGGTCAGGTTGACGAAGCCGTCGGCCACGTCCAGCGCCTGCTCGGATTCCTCCAGCAGGTTGCAGGTCGTGGCCTCCACCACGCGTGCTGGCATGCGCACGGGCACCTGCGTGCGCGCCCCGCACGCTTCGTGGAGGCGCACGATCAGGTCCCCGCTGCCGTCATCGGCTCGCTTCACTGCGCTGACCTCGACGCCCGGGTGCTCGACGCTGACGATCGGAACCGGCACCGCGTCGGCCTTGCCGGCACTGACCGACCTCAGCGGTGTGTTCAGCGCCGTCGCCTCGTGCAGCACGTCATGCAGACCGGCACCATGGGGCAGCACGCTGATGGTGACGCGGTGCTGGCCGTGGTCCTGAATCGGGTCGGGGTACTTCGCAGCCCGCAGCAGCGACACCCGAATGCCGCCGTCCTGGACGCCATGGCCGTAGCGACCGTCGTTGAGCACGGCGACACCGAACGTCGGCTCGCTGAGATCGACATAGCGGTGCGCGCACACTTCGAACTTGGCGGCGTCCCACGAGTTGCTCGTGTGCGTAGGGCGCATGACGTGACCGAACTGGATATCGCACGCCGCCTCACGGGCGTGGATGTCCAGCGGCACCAGCACCGACAGCAGCTTCTCGTCCTCCTGCCAATCGACGTCGAAGGTGAAGTCCAGGCGCGGGCTGCCCGCGCGCAAGGTGACCTGCTGGGTCATGGAACTGCGACCGAACGTGCGCCGCACTTCCAGCGTCGCCACCAGCGGACCGGAGTCGATGATGGTCACTGACTGCACACCACCGAGCGGAGCGCCCAGGCCGCGGGTCCAGGCCTCCACATCCCACGCGTCGTATTCGATGGGATGGTCTGGTGCCAGCTCAACGGCCACGGACTGTCGCGGCGGCAGCAATTGCCGACCGGCCTTGACGTCGATGATGGAGGTGACGGTGCCCTCGAGATCCCAGCTGACGGCGAGATACGAGTTGGTGAACGAGTGCTCGGTGACCGCGATGCGATCGGTGATCGGCTGCGCCACGTGCGCCGCCAACCCGAAGCCGGGCACCTTCACGAATGCGGCCGTCGTACCATCGTGCAGCACCTGCGTCGGCCCATCGCCAGCGGGTGTTGTTGCAGTTGCAATGACTTCTGCGCGTTCGCGGTCGGCAGCGTTGGCGAGCGATGACACTGCTGGAGCGACTCCCACGAGCGCGTCGCCGATCAGTTCTTCCAGGCGTGCCGCCACCTTCGCGTGCGCGGCTTCGCTGTCCTCGTATACCCACGTGATCGACGAGCCGGGGATGATGTCGTGGAACTGCTGCAACAGGACGTCCTTCCACAGCAACTCCAGCTCGGCGACCACTTCCGTCGGCACCTGCCCACCGGCGGCCCACCACAGCTCGGCCTCGCGCAACAGGCCCTCACAGCGGCGGTTGCCGACTTTGGTCTTGGCCTGACTGGTCAGGGTGCCGCGGTGCATCTCGAAGTAGAGCTCGCCGTTCCACACGGGCACGGGCGCACCGGCGGCAATCTCCGCTTCCACGTGCGCGAAGAACTCGTCGGTGGTGCCCGGCGTGACGCGGGGAGCCCCGTCGAGGTCGGCGAAGCGGCGAGCGCGCTCGATCATCTCGCGCGTCGGCCCACCGCCGCCATTGCCGTGGCCGTAGGGCATCAGCGACCAGTCGCTCCAACC
>JANOYI010000181.1:0-6880 GCA_031428795.1 Ilumatobacteraceae bacterium
ATTGATGGCGTCGACGATGTTCCACGGGATGCGCGGGATGTCTGGCGCGTCGTAGCCGTTGCCCATGAACGCCTCGCCCAGCGGCAGCTTGTTCTTGATGCCGTACAGCCCGCCGGCCAGCGTGCCCGCGAAGGCGAAGTAACTGTTGGCGTCGCTGCCGGGAATGCGGCACTCCACGCGAGTGCCCTTGCCGTGGCCGACCTTGCGGAAACCGAGGGTGCGGTTGTCGATGCCCCAACCGACACCAGTCGGCGCCCACGAGCCGAGCTGGAAACGCTTGTAGCTGTTGATCGTCGGCGCCCACAGCAGGCTGAATTCACGCGCCGTTGCGATCTGGCCGGCCAGGTAGTGCTGGAACGTTTCGCTCATGCCGTGCAAGCCGTGGTGATCGTCGAACACAGCCGTCTCGCCGTCCATCGTCCACAGACTGGAGTGGATGTGGCACGACGAGCCGGTGTCGTTGAAGTCGTACTTCGCCATGAAGCTGACCGACCGGCCGTTGAAGTGAGCAATCTCCTTCGCAGCCAGCTTGTAGACACTGTTGCGGTCTGCCATCTCGACGGCCGTCGTGTAGTCGAGGTTGATCTCGTGCTGGCCCTTGCCGGCCTCGCCCTTGCTGAACTCGACGGGCACGCCCGCAGCCTCCAGGCCACGCCGAATTGCACCAAGGATGTACTCATCCTTCGTGGTTTGCAGGATGTGGTAATCCTCCAGCCACGGCGAGTGCGGCTTGAGGTCGCGGTAGCCCTTGTCGTGAGCCTCGTCGTAGGTGTCCTTGAACAGGTAGAACTCGATCTCGCTGGCCACCATCGGCAAGAAACCCATCTCGGCGGCCGCATCCACCTGCGCCTGCAGAATGCTGCGCGGCGCCACCTCAACCAGGTTGCCAGAGTCGACGTCGAGCAGATCGCACATGATCATGGCGGTCTTCTCCACCCACGGGATCAGGCGCACCGTGTTCCAGTCCGCCTTGGCCAGCATGTCGCCGTAGCCCTGCTCGTAGCTGGTGAAGCGGTAGCCGGCGACAGGGTTGTTGTCCATGTCGCACGCAATGAGGTAGTCGCAGTTCTCGGTGCCAGCGTCGGCCACGCTCTGCAAGAAGAAGCGACCGGTGGTGCGCTTGCCCACCAACCTGCCCTGCAGGTCGGGGAACACCATCAGCACGGTGTCAACGTCACCGTTGCGGATGAGACCTTCTAGTTCGTCGCGAGTGAGCATGCCTGGTGCGGTCATGCGTGCGAGGTTAGACGGCGCAGCGCGGGCTTACGCCTTCTTCTTGGCGGGTTCCTTCGCAGGCTTCAGGACACCCTTGGCCAAGGCTTCGTCGAGGTAGCGCTCGGCTTCCTCGGCGCTGACCTTGAGCGCAGGCGCAATCTCGCTGATCAGGTTGATGCGAGCACGGTCGTACATCGTGCGCTCGGCGGCCGACAGCGAGGCGTCGCGGTTGCGAGCGGCGAGGTTACGAACAACCTCGGCCACCTGGTACACGTCGCCACTCTTCAGCTTTTCCTGGTGGTTCTTGAACCGGCGGCTCCAGTTGGACGGCACGCGCGGGTCGGGCTTGCTGAGCACCGCAACGAGGTCTTCCAACTCTTCCGGGTTGACCGGCGGGCGCACACCCACTTCGCTGGCCTTCAGTGTGGGCACCGAGAGCGTCATCTCATTGATGACGGTCTTCAAGATGAGGTACTCCTGCATCGCGCCGAAGGCCTCCATCTTCTTGGTTCCCACAACGATGCATGCACCGTGCTGCGGATAGATGACGGTGTCGCCCTTTTTGAACTTCACTCTCGACCTCACGCAAGTTGGTTTCCAGCCCCCAGGGGGCTGCCCCAGGGTAGGCCGAAGAGGCCCAATTTCCTACGTCGTCGTCGCCTGTCCTCGGTGGTAATCGGTCAACACCGAGGGGCGCCCCGCTCGTCAGCGGCGACGCTCATCGGGCGTCGGCGGCCCGCCCAACGCGGCTTCCATCAACTTGACGACGGAGTCGACGCGCTCGACTACGCCCTCCATACCTGCACGCACAATGGCCAGTACCAACGCGAAGCTCACCGTCTCCAGCGCCAGAGCCAGCTGTTGCGGGTACGCCGTCGCTGGCAGAGTACCTGCGGCCTGACGCGCTGCGAGACCCTCTGCAACCAACCGTGTGGTAGCCGCGAACAGCGGATGTGTGAGCACCAGTTGCAGGTCGTGCGGCGAGCCTTCCACCAACACACGGCGAGCGAGTGCGTGCCGCTGCAGTCCATCGACCAGCGCGAACATGTAGTCGACAATCGGCCGCTCACTGCGGACGATGCTCTGGATCACTGCGGCGCGCAACGAATCAAGATCGGTGTTGATGGCAGCCCGCCAGAACGTTTCCTTGTCCTCGAAATACGCGTACGCGGCGGCAGGCGTGAGCCCGGCATCACGGCTGAGCTGGCTGACCGAGGTTGGGCGAAAGCCCTGATTGCCGAAGCGCACGACGGCGGCCTTCAGTAATCGCTCGCGAGTTCGTTCGCCTTTGGTCAGCGCACGTCGACGTTCGTAGAACTCGGGCACAGCCGCCACGCTAGTACCACCACCGTCAGACGACACTGAGAACACTGTCAGCGAACTTTTTCGCGGCGATCGTCTATTCAGTCGTGCTCGCGTGCTCAGATGGGGCTGGAACGGCCGGATCTCGGTGGGAAAAGAGGATCTCTGCCGTGATCGGCCTCGCCAGCGAGGCCAGCTGCTGAACGCCGGCGACGAGTAGGTCGTCGATGGTGAGCATTCCCACGAAGCTGGTCCCTCGCATGACGGCGAGCCGACGGAGACCGTGGGTTGCGAACATCTCGTAGGCGACGTCGATGGAATCGTCTGCGCTCACTGTCGCGACCGGGGTGGTCATGACAAAGTCGATGCGGGCATCTGCGGGAACACCGCGGGCAACGGCGCGTCGGACGATGTCTCGATCGGTCACGATGCCGACCAAGCTGTCGCCTGCTACAACAGCGAGGGAGCCGACGCCGGCCTGCTCCATGATCGCCGCAGCCTCCCGAATAGTGAGCGATGGGGAGACACCGACTCCTGAACGATGCAGCATTTCGATCGTACGCATGGCTTCCTCTCAGTTCGTGTGCTCGAAGTGTTGGACGGACGCGTCGGTGCCGGGGAAGAACAAGGACTCATGGCCGCTGTCGCTCCACCGCACGAGAAAAGGAGGGTCACCGTTCGGACCGCGTACGTCGAGAACCTCACAGTCTCGGTTCGGCTCGCCGATCCGATGTGCGTGGATCACGATTCTGTCTCCAACTTTTGCTCGCATTGCTGCCACCTTCCGGTCACTTCACATGGTGGGCCGAAGTCGCGTTCGGGGGTAGGGCCGAAGGTCACGCGCAGAAGTGAGGCCGGGCACTACGTCGGCCCTTCAGGTCGTTCGACTCTGGTCACGGCCTCTCTGGCGGGGTCTCATGAAGGCGTGAGCAGTCCGCTGACGACGAACAGGAGGTCACCATGATGAAGGCACTCGTCTATCACGGTCCCGGCAAGAAGGCTTGGGAAGACGTTCCGAAACCACAACTCGAAGCAGATACCGATGCAATCGTTCGAGTCGACGCGGTGACGATCTGCGGAACGGACCTGCACATTCTGAAAGGAGACGTCCCGGCGGTCACCGACGGGCGCACGCTCGGTCACGAGGCAGTCGGCACCGTCGAAGAAGTTGGCGCCGGAGTCAAGCGGGTCAAGCCCGGGGACAAGGTTCTCGTGTCGTGCATCACTGCATGCGGCTCGTGTCGCTTTTGTCGAGAAGGGCGCTACGGGCAGTGCCTCGGTGGCGGCGGATGGATCCTCGGCCACAAGATCAACGGCACCCAGGCCGAATACGTCCGCGTCCCATTCGCAGACACCTCGACCTACCCGGCTCCCGCTGGAGTTTCCGACGAAGAGCTGCTGATGCTCGCCGACATCCTGCCAACCGGCTACGAGGTCGGGGTGCTCAACGGGAACGTCCGACCGGGCGACGTCGTGGCCGTCGTCGGCACCGGGCCGATCGGGCTCGCCGCGATCATGGGAGCACGCCTGTTCAGTCCGAGCCACATCATCGCAATTGACAAGGCAGATGCTCGCCTCGAGGCTGCCAAGCTATTCGGCGCCGACGTTGTCGTGAACAACAGCCGAGAGGATCCGCTCGAAGTCGTGCGGAGCCTCACGGACGGCCTCGGCGCCGACGTCGCTATCGAAGCCGTGGGCATTCCTGCGACGTTCGAGCTCTCAGCCGAATTGATCCGCCCCGGCGGCCACGTCGCCAACGTCGGTGTTCACGGCGAGCCCTCGACACTCCACCTGGAGACGCTGTGGATCAAGGACGTGACAATCACGACCGGTCTCGTCGACACCTGCTCGACACCGACCCTTTTGAAGCTGATTGCCAGCGGCCACGTCGCCGCCGGCAAGTTCGTGACACATCACTTCGACCTCGATGACTTCATGAGGGCCTACGACGTCTTCGGCAACGCCGCCGAGACAGGAGCGCTCAAGGTCGTGCTCAGCCGACAAAGCTGAGCCGACGGGCCGAGCATATTTTGGGTGCCTCCGGAGAGAATCGAACTCCCAACCAACGGGGTAGAAACCCGCTGCTCTATCCGTTGAGCTACGGAGGCGCGACGGCCAGCTTACGAGGCCAGCAGTGCTCGACGCAGGAGATCCATTGCGCTGATCACGCTCATCTGGCGCATCTGGTCGCGGGCACCCGGCATCCGCAGGGTTCTGGTCTGCACCTGCTCGCCTATGGCGATGCCCACACACAACGTGCCCACGGGCATGCCGTCCTGTTCCGCTGGGCCGGCCACGCCAGTCAGCGCCAACGCGACGTGGCTGTTGAGCACTCGCTGCGCACCGACGGCCATCGCCGCGGCAGTGGCTTCGCTGACGACTGGGCCGCGAGGCACGCCCAGCACATCGAACTTCACATCGCTGGCGTAGCTGACGATGCCGCCACGGAACACGTCGCTTGCCCCGGGCACGTTGGTGACGCGACCCGCTACAAGCCCGCCGGTCACCGACTCGGCAAGACCCAGCGACCAGCCGCGCTCGCGTAAGAGCTGCAACACGACCGACTCCATCGTTTCCTCGTCGACACCGAAGACCACGTCGTCGACCAGCGCTCGCGTCTCGGCTTCCCATGTGCCCAGCAGCAGCTGCGCTTCGGCCTCTGTTGCGGCCTTCGCGGTGAGGCGAATCTTGATGCCCTCCCAGCCACTGGCGTTGAACGCCAACGTCGGGTTGCCAACCTCGTCGAGCCGAGCGATCAATGGATCAAGCCGCTCGTTGAGCCCACTCTCGCTCTCACCCCACGTGCGCAATGTGCGACTGAGAATGACGGCGGCGTCCTCTCCCCCACGCGCCAAGAGGTCGGGCAGTACGGCCCGCTGCAGCATGTCCTTCATCTCGTGGGGCACGCCCGGCACCGCATAAATGACCTTCGACTTGCCGTCGATCGTCACCGGGCAGATGAGCCCCGGTGCAGTCCCGCGGGTTTGCGCAATGATCGTGGCGCCCTCGGGCACCAGCGCCTGGCGCAAGTTGTTCTCCGCCATCCGACGGCCACGCGAAGCGAACATCTCGCGGATCACATCGGCGACCTGCTCGTTGGGCACCAGCTCGACGCCCATCACGGTGGCGATGACGTCGCGGGTCAGATCGTCGTGCGTCGGGCCCAACCCACCACACACGATGACTGCATCGGCGGCGGCAAGAACACTGCGCAGCACACTCTCCATCCGGCCGGGGTTGTCGCCCACCTTGACCTGCATCAGCGAGTCGACACCCACCGCCGCCAGCTGCTCGCCTATCCACTGGCTGTTCGTGTCAGTGATTTGACCGAGCAGCAGCTCGGTTCCGATTGCGACGACATCACAACGCATGGCAGCTCACAGGGACAGGTCGGCGCCGGTTTCGTTGACCGGCAACGGGTCCGACTTCATCGCCCGATACACGTACTGGCCGCCGCTGATCAGTGCCAGCGCAACCGACGTCCACAACAGCCCATTCCACAACCACTTCGCGTCGAGCGCAGTCGGCGGCATGATCGCGAAGCCAACCGCCAACTGCTGCACGAAGGTCTTCCACTTGGCGATCTTGCTCGCCGGCACGCTGACGCCCTGGGCACCGACGAACGTGCGGTACAGGCTGATGGCCAACTCGCGCGCAACCGTGATGGCGACGGGCACGATCCAGAACGTGTCGTTGGAGACCAAAATCGCCATTGCACCAAGCACGAGGATCTTGTCGGCCAGCGGGTCGAGGAAGGCACCGAGGTTGGTGATGCCATGGCGCCGGGCGAGGTAGCCATCGATGCCGTCGCTGGAGCACAGAATGAACCACAGTGCGAACGCCGCCCACGTGCCGCCCGGCGTATCGGGAATGAGCACGAGCATCAGCGGTGCGATCAACACCCGCGCGACCGTGACAAGATTGGCCCAGGTCTTGACGGCGGATGGATCGACAGACATCAGACCGATTCTGCCACGAGATCTGGACCCATTGCATCGACGATACGAACGTCATGGAACTGACCAACGGCCAGGTGCTCCGGCACTTCAATGACACCGTCGATCTCTGGCGCCTCACGTGTACCGCGGGCTTCGCCCGGCGAATCCACCAGCACCCGAACGGTCTCACCGATGAGATCGTCGCGACGGCGCGCAGTGATGTCGTCCTGCATTCCGCGCAGCTCGCCGAGCCGCTCGTGCATCAGCGCTGTGTCGACGGCTCCGTCGAGGTTCATTGCGTACGTGCCCTCTTCGGGGCTGTACGCGAAGAAGCCGCACCAATCGAGCTGCGCTTCCTCCACGAACGACAACAGCTGGTCGTGGTCCTCCTCGGTCTCGCCCGGGTAGCCAACGATGAAGTTGCT
>JANOYI010000182.1:0-16385 GCA_031428795.1 Ilumatobacteraceae bacterium
CCGGATGCTCGTCGGGGTCCTCCCCGAAACCGCCTCCGTGCCAAAAGATGCTGGCAGCCGCCAGCGTGTCGTGCACCAATGAGCGGGGAGCGTTGAAATGCACGCCGACCTCGTGGCCAATGGCTTCGCGACGCACAGCGAGCGCGTAGTCGCGACTCGCGCCATCAGCGCCACCCACGAGTTCCAGGCGCCACCCTTCACTGCCACTCTTCTCGAGCTCGATGAATGCGTGCAACAGGTCGAGTTGTCTTTTGCAATGCCCGAACTTCGGATCGAAAAAGCGACCGAGCCCGGCGATGGTCGGCGTCTTCTCGCCCGGGAGTACCTCCGGGCGAACCGGTGGGTAGAGGACCTCTGGCGTCACCTTCCACAACCGGGTCACCCACGTGGCAGTGAACACAGAGTTGGCAAGAAACGTGGTGTACGAAGCAACCCAATCGATGTCGTGCGTCCGTCGCGCAAACCCAGCATGGATGCGCGACAGCTTGCCGGTGCTGGCCCCGCCCAGCATGCGTTCGCCCCACCCGGCAACGGTCTGTGTGATTCGCTGGCGACCAGTTCGCGGCTGGCCAGGGAAGTGCACGTAGTACAACCCTGCCGGTGCCCGGTTGACGGCAGAGCTGAGGTACGTGGTGTTGATGAAGATGTCAAAGTCGGCACTGGCCGTCGAGGCCGCAAGGTCGTCGACGACCCGCCGATATTCGCACCCAGACAGATCGACGCCGAGGCGCGCGATAGTGGTCTCGATGTCAATGGCCTCGGGACCGAGCAGCGTCACCTCGTGATCGCCGACCAGGGCCTGCGCGATGGCGCCGGCCACCTGCTCGCCTCCGCCGTAGGTGCTCCAGTAGAGGTTGTAGATGGCAACCCGGGTGGTCACTTGGTGACCTCCCACTTCATCAACGAATCTCGATCGACAGTGAGTGTGGCCCGTGTGGCCGCACGCCGGTCGCGCACCATCGGCCACACCTCCCGAAGGTAGCTGGCGGCCACCTTTCGCCGATGGGCCGACTCGTGGCGCTCGGGCATCTGTAACCGCAACGGTCGCAGGACAAACGCGGACAGCTGGCAGCGGACGCAGCGGCGAATCTCGCCGAGGCCGGCGCGCACCGCAAGCCGGGTAGGTGCATTCTTGGCGACCACGAGCAGGCGATTGCGTTCGGTGTAGAAGCGAAAGACGGGCGAGCCGACACCCGACGAAGCTGCGTGGCGGTGACGAACGACTGACGTTGGTTCGTACAGATACCGCCAGCCGCGCAACCGCCCACGCCACGACAGATCGGTGTCTTCGTAGTAAAGGAACAGCCGCTCATCGAAAAGTCCGACGTCGTCGAGGTACTCCCGGCGCAGCAGTACAGCGCCACCGCACCATGCGAACACCTCGGCGGGTTCCTCGTACTGACCGAGGTCGCGCTCCAGGAACCCACGATCGCCGCCGAAGCCGCGCGGGTACAGATTGGAGCCGACATTGTTGATGACATCGAAGGGTTCGTCGCCCAACTGAATGTCGTACCAGATTCGGTCCTTGGCGACATCGACGGTGATCTCGTCGGCATCGGTGGTCAACGTCACGGAGCGGCGATCGGGGCTACTGACCCGCAATGAGACCACCCGTGGCAACGGCTTGCCGGGTTCGATCGCAATGCGGATGGAACCGCGCGTACCGCACCAACGAGCAATCTCTTCGTCGAAGTCCGAGTTGGGAAGCTCGGGCCCGTAGAAGCCCTCGTCGAACGACACCCGGGCGTCTGCGCGCACGCCGTCCAACCGTACCCCGGACACCCTCATACCCAAATCGCGCGGGTCGTTGCGGTTGATCTGGGCAGCTGTCGGCGCTGCGACCTCGATGCTGAGGAAGCGGTCTGCGAACAGCATTTTGGCGCTGACCGCACCGACGTCGGGAGCGGACTGTGCGGCCACGACAAGCGGTCGTAACCACCCGGGCTCGACCGTGGCGTCGTTGTTGACCAACGCCACGAACTGATGCTCGCCGGGCAACCGCATTCCCAGATTGCAACCGGCAGCGAACCCGAGGTTCT
This sequence comes from Ilumatobacteraceae bacterium, assembly GCA_031428795.1. Classification (GTDB taxonomy): domain Bacteria; phylum Actinomycetota; class Acidimicrobiia; order Acidimicrobiales; family Ilumatobacteraceae; genus UBA668. Next base: position 2,040 of record JANOYI010000182.1, read on the forward strand.
CCAAAGGCTCCAGAAGTCGAACCGTTGGATAGTCGGCGCGAACTCGAGCCGCAACATCGTCGAGCGAGCCGTTGTCGACCATCACGATTTCCATCCGGTTCGAAGGCCAGTCTGAAGCGAGCAGCGAGTCGAGGCAGTCGAGCGTCATCTGCCCCCCGTCGAACGACAGCACGACGACGCGCACGAGAGGGGTGTCGGCAGAATCCATGGGCGCCCAGATGCTAACGAACCGAGAGAGAATCGAGCAGGAACTTGCGGTCGCAGTGCGCGTCCAAATCGATGACGCTGTCGAAAAGCGAGCGATGCACGAATCGCCCCAACGCGGGAGCGGGAAAGCGATCACTGCTGGCATACGAAGGTGTGCTGGTGAATCCATGGTCCACCAGCAACGTCACGTTCGGCGCGGATGGCAGCGCACGAACAGCGGCTGCGAAATCGCTGTTGGCACGGCCCAGGTCAGAGTCATCGAAGCGCCCTTGCAACGCGACTCGCCACGCCGGTGGCCGCACCTCGCGCTGCCGACGCGGGCCCAGTGAGGCGAGCGCGTCCATCGTCCTCGTGGCCGTGTTGGCCCACGTCCAGCGTTCGACGGCGCGTGCCCCAGCGACACTGAGTTCGACCCGGAACGATTCATCCGTCAGTGCCCGTTCGATGGTCGCTGCCATGGACGCGACGTCGAACGGATCGAACTCAGCCTGGGGAAATGCCAGTACCTCTGGAAGCGACGAGATATTGGACGTAATCGTCGGGCAACCGCATGCGGCCGCCTCCAGCACCGGGAGGCCAAAGCCCTCCTCGGTGGATGGCATGACGGCAAGCACGGCTACCTGGTGCAGCGCGACCATTTCGTCGTCGGTGACACCACCGGTGAAGACCACGTCGCGGCTGACGCCGGCCTCGATTGCCCATGTGTCCCATTGCGACTTCAGCACGTCGTCGACAGCGGCAACTACGGCCAAGCAGTGCTGCGCGCGCAGTCCCGCTGGGAGCAAGCCCCATGCCTGCAGCATCCGCTGAGTGTTCTTGCGGGCATCGGTGCCAGCGACCATGACGACGAGGTGGCGATCGTCGCGCACCAGCACATTTGCCAGCCGCCGCCATGGGGCGTCGAATGAGCCCGTCATCGGTACGAAGTGGCGGTCGACACCTGCACCAATCATCGCAATTCTCTCGCGAGGAAACCGCAGCTCCACGGCAGCCGTATCAGCAGCGAACTGGGAGATGGCGAGCAGCGCATCCAGTGTGCGTGTGAGTGTGCCGCGCAGTTGAACCTGGATGCGCGCGGGTCGGTTCTGTTGGTAGATCTCGGGATAGCGCTCGGGGATCACGTCGTACATCACGGCGGCCACCGGGAGCCCCGCCTCGGTGATGATGGATGGCACCGGGTCCAGAGGTATCGGGTGCAACATCAGCTGTGTTGCCACGAACCAGGTGCCCTCGGTTGCGGATTCGCGCACAGTGGCGGGGTGGAGCTGGCGCAGTGCGAGCCCTGGAAGTGCCGCGGCGAGCAGCGCGGCCTCGGCCGGCGTCTCGTACAGCGCCACAACCGGCGCGTCGACCTGCTGGAGACCATCGAGCAAGCCGAGTGTGTACCGCCCAATGCCTCGATTTCGGGCCGTCGGGTGATCCACCGGCCGGGCATCGACGAGCAGTCGTCGAACCTCAGCCATCTCGACGCAAGCTGGCGATGGTGTGCTCCAGCTCGCTGAGCTGTCGCTCAATAATCTGAGTTGCCCCAATGGCAGTGTCGGCGTCGAGACGCAAGCGTTCTGTGTAGCCAACGAACAGCGGCAGAACGTCGTCGGCGCTCGCATGAACGTCGTGGCTCAGCAATGTCAGAGTGTGGTGAATTGCGGGCACCACTGTGACGATGATGTGGTTCATCTGATCGACGGTCTCGCGCAGTGCAGCAACTTCCGCTGGGAGGGCTGCGAACGCTCGAACTCGTCGGGTCAGCCCAAAAATCGATGCCATGAGTAGACGTTAGCTGGTCGCCACTTGGCGGCCAGTTCTGCGGAAGCGCTCGCGCACGCACATCCACATCATCGTCAAACCCAACCGGACCGTCTTGAGCTTGCTGCCTGTGACGGAACTTTCGCCAACGCGGGGCAGATACTTGACCGGCACCTGGACAAGTGGCAGCCGCAGGCGCGACGCGTGCAGCATCATCTCGTACCCGAACGGCGACCCGTTGCCTTTGAACTCCGGCGACAGGCGGTTGAGTCCTTCGCGAGAAATCACGCGAAATGTGCAGCCGACGTCGGAGAGATAGACGGTGTTGAACATCGCCTCGGTCATCTTTGCGACAAACCAGTTGCCCCACTTCAGGAACACGCCCATGTTGGCGCCGCTGAAGATGAACGTCTGCACGGTGCGCGACCCGAGCACCAGCTCCACGTCGGTGGTAAACGGCAGCAGCTTCAAAATGTCGGCAGGGTCGAACGTGGCGTCGGGCTCGCAGACGCATACGAGATCTGCGTGTGAGGTCTCCACGAAGCCGCGGCGAATTGCGGCCCCGTAGCCCTGCTTCGCCTCGAATACCTCGCGGGCAACGGTGGGCGCTACCGCGGGCGACGTGTCGGGATGTGCGTTGTTGTTGATCACCACGATGTCGTCGACGATTCCGAGCGCTTGGAACGCCGCAATGCAGTCGGCGATGCTGCGGGCCTCGTTATAGGTGGGCAGTACAACTGCCAGCGTCTTACCTTGCCACATGGTGTTCCTTGTTGTCTCAGGAGCCCGCGGCAGGCGGTAGGTACAGAATCACGCCGCCGAGGTCTTCTTGACGGTACTCGTCCATCGGTAGGTAGAACCAGACGGCTTCCTGCGGGCCCGGCGGGAAGATGAACGCGACCTCCTCGGCGGGGACCCTGCCAACGATCTGCTGCGAGGCCGGAAACCGAATGGTGTAGGGATTACCGGCGACGGCGGTGCGAATGCGTTGGTCCGATCGGTACTCCAGCGGCAGCACGAACCAGTAATAGCCAGCGACCCGATCGATGCCGACCTCGTCGAGCCGCGTGATGACGCGATCAATCCATGCGTTGGGTTGGCTGTCATCGAACATCTGCTGCTTGTTCATGAAGGGAACGATGGTCACCGACAGCCACACGGCGGCAAAAGCGAGCAGAGCGGCCGTCGTCCGGCGCGGGGAGAAGCTGGTAACGGCTTTGCCTCCGGCTGCACCAAGGGCGATGGCCATGGCTGGGAACGGGATCATTGCGTAACGACCATCGGCGACAAAAACCAGATTGGGCAGTAGAGCCATCAGCGGGAAGCAGAAAGCCAACGCAACCGGTACGACCCACCGGCTTGGGCGGGTGCTGGACCGCACGAGTACCACACAGCCAACGATGACTCCACCGAGGATCAGTCCGTAGATCGCGAGGCCGAGGGGACGACCCAGCACCCACTGACCGTCGAATGTGCGTAGCCCAAATCCGCGCGGCAGTAGGCCTGTGAGGAAGCCCTCGAGTCGGTCGGCGTAGCTCCCTGGAGGGCGAACCTCGGGCGACAGCGACGGCCATCCATTCAGTGAGTTCCACAGCAGGAATGGCACATTTGCTAGCACCGCGGCCCCCACCGCTGGCACCCAAAATCGACGCCAGTCGCGCCAATGAACGACAGCCGCCACACTCACAACCGGCACGATCATGGTGAGCCAGATCGGGTGGACGAACACCGCAAGACCCGCAAGGAACCCTGCGATCGCCGACCACTTCGGCATTGGGACTGCTTGATCGACCAGGACCGCAGTCGCCCAAATGGCGGCCGTCGCCACTGCGAGACCCAGCGCGTACCCCATATACGAACGGGTACTCAGGACGAGCAACGCACCTGGTGCGAGCCACGCGATGACGCCGGCGAACGCGGCCGCGCGACGGCCAGCAATGTGACGTGCTGCACCAAAGGTTGCGAACAACACTGCCAACCACACGCTGACAAAGCTCCATTTCAGCACGGCAATACTGCCGCCGGCGAACACGAGAAGCGGGCTGAAGACGTATGCCTCGATTGCGGCGGTGTACGACTGGCCGTCCATCACGATTGGGAATCTGCCGTCGCGTATGACGCCCATCGACTGCAGCCCGGAATACGACTCGTCTGCGTTGAGCACGCCGAACGTGCTGCGCAACACCCACCAGCGCAACAAGAGCCCCACCGCGACCACGGCTGCGGCAACAGTCCAGGTCCGCGTGGAAGGCATGGCTGGGGAACGCATCGCTCAGATGGTACTGGCGAGGTCGCGACGCCGAGAGGCACTCACTTTGGAAGCGCCGAGTGGGCTGCCGGCTGACTACGTCAGCGTTTCGTCAAGAGATCGGCAATTTCGTGACAACGGCCTTCAGTCGTTCCGCGCCGTGTCGATACAGACATCGAGCTCAAGGCGGATCGAGGAGGGGAACGGGAATGCGAGCACGACGGTGGAGTGGCCTCATACTTGCGCTATCGCTGTGCGGCGGCGTTTCCGTCGCGTCGTCAGCCCAAGCCGCGAATCCCTCTCCGCCGTTCATTCCTGCCCGGGCCGACTGGCTGACCTCGGTGAACTACTTCCGTTCGATGGCCGGCTTGCCCTCTGTCGTGGAAGACCTTGCACTGTCGCCGGGCGCGTACAACCACTCGTGTTACATGCTGCTGAACGACATCTCCCACGACGAAGTGCCGGGTAACCCGGGCTACACCTCGTCGGGAGACGCGTCGGGCAACTCCAGCAACGTTGCGGTCAACAGCGCGACCGGGGTGTCCAACAGGTCATTCGTCGAACTCTGGATGACGGGGCCATTTCACGCCATCGGAATTCTGCGCCCGAACCTGCAGCGCGTCGGCTATGGCCAGTGCGAAAATCCGAACACCGCTCGGTGGCACTCCGGTGCGACCCTTGATGTGTTGCGTGGACTCGGGCCGCAGCAAAGCATCGGTTCGCCCATTCTGTTTCCGGGCAATGGCAGTGTCACCAACCTGACCCAGTTCATCGCCGAGTCGCCCAATCCCGTGCAACTGTGCGGCTGGGGCACCAGCGGCGCTGGCCTGCCGGTGATCGCGATGATGCCGGAGAACTTCTCGTCCAACCCCTCGGCGAGTATGACTGGCCCGAATGGCCCAGTGCAGACCTGCGTGCTCAGCCGCCACAACACCAGCGGCACAGCGCAAAGCATTCTCAGTGGCGACAACGCGACCATCGTGCTGCCACGCGCCCCCTTGACCGCGGGCACCTACACCGTCACGGTGACCACGTCGGCACGCACTGTCACATGGAGCTTCACGGTTGACCCCGCGGCCAGCGATGTGTCGTCCGGGCCTGCGGCGGCCACTCCGTCGAGCGGCGCAACCGGCTGGCAGCCAATGTCGCCGGCCCGCTTCGTCGACTCACGGTTCAACATCGGCGCCACTCGTCTACTCGGTGGCGTCCCGAAGCGGATCAAGCTCACCGGTCGCCAAGGGCTGCCCCTCGACGCCCTTGCGATCAGTGGCAACTTCACGGTAGCTCTGCCGGCCGGTGCTGGTTTCTTGACCATTTGGAACTGCTCGAACCCGATGCCGGATGCGTCCACCTTGAACTTTGCAAGTGGCGACACAGTGTCGAATGCGGCAACCAGCCCGCTCGACGCGACCGGCAACATCTGCGCCTATTCGCCGGTCACGACCGAGCTGATCATCGACGTGTCGGGCTACTACACGACGGCCGCAACAACCCGATTCCAAGCCATCGTGCCAGACCGAGTCGTAGATACCCGCCAAGGCATTGGCTTGGCCAACCGTCTCGCCGCCAACCAGATCGTTGAAGTGCCTCTTCCGGCAGCACCCGACGACGCCCTTGGCGTCATGGTCAACATCACCGCCATCCACTCCGACGCCGTCGGCTTTGTGACCGCCTTCCCGTGTGGGAGTGTGCCGCCGACGTCAAGTGTGAACCCAGGTGTTGGTGACATTCGACCGAACACGGCCACGATTGCGCTGTCCGCATCGGGTTCGATCTGCCTGTTCACCAGTTCCAATGTCGACATCCTCGTCGACGTCTTCGGGTACATGGTTCCTTCTGGGACGCCCGTGTTCACCCCGAGCGTCCCGTTCCGCTGGGTTGACACACGGTCGCCGTGGAGCACGGATCTCAACTTCGGGCTAGGCGGCCAGCGCGTCAGCGACGGTTACACCATCACCGTTCAAATCGCCGGCCAACGCGGAGTCCCCGCCAACGCCACAGCGGTGTCGTTCAACCTCACCGCTGTCGACGGCGCGGGCGACAACGGCTACGTGACCGCATACCCGTGCGGCTCACCAGCGCCGACATCGAATGTGAACTTCCGCTACCGCCAGACGGTGGCCAACGGCTCGATGGTTGCGCTCTCGGCGAGCGGCCAACTGTGCCTCTACACATACGTGTCGACGCACCTACTGCTCGACGTCAACGGCTGGTGGACGTAGCTCCGGCGAGCGACTACACGTCGAGGGGGTCCGGGGCGTTCGCGTTGAGGTTGTGACGGGCGATTGCAGCCTGCACCTCATCGGCACCGGCCTTACCGTCGGCCACCAGAGCGCTGAGCACTGCGACCACGATGTGGCCGGCGTCGACCTCGAAGTAGTCACGCAACGCCTCGCGTGTATCGCTGCGGCCCATGCCGTCGGTTCCCAGCGGGATGAACGTGCGGCCGGGCAGGAAGCGTGAGATCTGCTCGGGCACGATCTTCATGAAGTCGCTGACCGCCACGATGGGACCCTGCGCGTCGGCGAGGACCTGTGAGACAACGGTGGCCCGTGCCGGATCGTGCGGGTGGAGCCGGTTCCAACGCTCGGCGGAGAGTGCGTCGTCGCGCAGCGCCTTGTACGAGGTCGCCGACCACAGCTCAACACCGATTCCGTACTCGGCGAGCTCGGCTGCGGCAGCTCGCGCTGCACCTTGGGCCGAGCCACTGAAGAGCAGCGTTGCGCGACGGTCCTTGCCTTCTGGCGCCTCTGCCCAACGGTAGAGGCCGCGCATGATGTGAGCGGGGTCCAGGCCCTGCGGCATCGCTGGCATCGGGTAGTTCTCGTTGTACAGGGTGATGTAGTAGAAGACGTCTTGTTCCAGATCGGCCGGGCGGTCGGCGTCGGGGCCGTACATGCGGTGTATGCCCGCCTGGATGATGGTGGCGACTTCGTACGCGAACGCCGGGTCGTATGCCTGGCAGGGCGGAACGGTGCTGGCCAAGACCAGCGAGTGCCCGTCCTGGTGTTGCAAACCTTCGCCCTGCAACGTGGTGCGCCCGGCGGTGGCCCCTAGAAGGAAGCCGCGGGCGCGGGCATCGGCGGCCTGCCAGATGAGGTCGCCGACGCGCTGGAAACCGAACATCGAATAGAACGTGTAGAACGGAATCGTGCTGACACCGCGAGTGGCGTAGGCCGTGCCGGCGGCGATGAAGCTGGCCATCGAGCCTGCCTCGGTGATGCCCTCCTCGAGAATCTGACCCTTGGCCGACTCGGCGTAGCTGAGCAACAGGTCGTGGTCGACCGGCTGGTACATCTGGCCCTGCGACGCGTAGATCTTGAGCGCGGGAAACAGCGAATCCATTCCGAAGGTGCGGCCCTCGTCGGGAATGATCGGCACCACCAGTTGGCCGATGTTCTCGTCGCGGCTCAGGTTGCGCAGCAGGCGAGTGAAGCCCATTGTCGTGCTGACCTCTTGATCGCCCGAACCGCGGCGCAGTTCTTCGAAGGTGGCATCCAGCGGCATGCCCATCGGCTTGCGCGGGCGGATGATGCGCTTGGGCACGCTGCCGCCCAGTGCACGGCGACGCTCGATCATGTACTGGTACTCAACGGAGTCTTCGGACGGCCGGAAGTACGGAATTTCGTCGTTGTCGAAAGCCGAGTCGGGGATCTCGTCGTGCATGTGCAGGCGTTCGCGCAACGCGATGAGCTGCTCGTTCGTCATCTTCTTGATCTGGTGCGTGGAGTTGCGCCCTTCGAACCCGGGGCCGAGCGTCCAGCCCTTGATGGTCTTCGCCAGAATCACCGTCGGTGCACCGGAGCCGAGGTTCTCGGTGGCCGCCTTGTACGCCGCGTAGAGCTTGCGGTAGTCGTGGCCGCCACGGGGCAGGTTGACCAGATCGTCGTCGGTGAGATGAGCGACCATCTGGCGCAGGCGCGGGTCGGGGCCGAAGAAGTTATCGCGAATGTATGCACCCTTCTCGATGCTGTACCGCTGGAACTCGCCATCGACCGTGGTGTTGAGCTGGTTGAGTAGCACCCCGTCCTTGTCGTTGGCCAACAGGCCGTCCCACTTGCTTCCCAGGATGACCTTGATGACATTCCAGCCGGCGCCGCGAAAGCTGGCCTCCAGCTCCTGAATGATCTTGCCGTTGCCACGCACCGGGCCGTCGAGGCGCTGCAGGTTGCAGTTGACCACGAAGACCAAGTTGTCGAGCTTCTCGCGACTGGCCAACGAGATGGCGCCCAGCGTCTCGGGCTCGTCGCATTCGCCGTCGCCCAGGAACGCCCACACGCGGCTTTGGCTGGTGTCGTCGATCTCGCGGTTCTGCAGGTAGCGGTTGAAGCGAGCGTGGTAGAGCGCCGTCAATGGCCCGAGGCCCATCGACACCGTGGGGAACTCCCAGAAGTCGGGCATCAGGCGCGGGTGGGGGTAGCTGCTCAAACCCTTTCCGTCGCGGCCGATCTCACGTCGGAAGGAGTCGAGGTCGGTTGCCTCCAGCCGACGCTCGAGGAACGCACGGGCATACACGCCGGGGGTCGCGTGGCCCTGGAAATAGATGTGGTCGCCGGCGTTGCCGTCGTCCTTGCCGCGGAAGAAGTGGTTGAAGCCGATCTCGTACAGGCTGGCCGAGCTGGCAAACGTCGCCAGGTGGCCGCCGATTCCCTCGGCGTGCTTGTTGGCGCGAACGACCATCGCCGCGGCGTTCCAGCGAACGAAGGCGCGGATGCGGCGTTCGATGTACTCGTCGCCGGGGAACCACGGCTCGGACTCGCGGGGGATGGTGTTGAGGTAGGGAGTGCTGACCGTGGCCGGGAAGCTGACCTGTGAGGCCCGAGCCTTCTCCAAGAGTTTGGTCAGCAAGAACCGGGCACGAGTTTTGCCGTGCACATCGACCACGGCGTCGAGGCTGTCCAGCCACTCCTGCGTTTCACCGGGGTCTGAGTCGGGGAGTTGGTTGACGTAACCGTCGAAAATCATGCTGGCATTCTGCCACCGCTACCCACGGGTAACCGTCGCTCACCCATCGTTTCGCGTGTCAGGCAGCGCAGACACCTCGACGGTACTGCAAACCTCTACGATCGCTGCGGTGAGTCGCCAGACCATTGCCTACCAACCTGCGCTTGACGGCACCCGCGCACTTTCGGTGGTGGCCGTTTTGCTGTTTCACGGCGGCGTGAGTTGGATGAGCGGCGGGTACGTCGGCGTGTCGGTCTTCTTCACGCTGTCGGGTTATCTGATCACCACGCTGCTGCTCACCGAGCACCAGCGCGAAGGCAAGATCAACGCAGGGACGTTCTACGCCCGCCGGGCTCGCCGGCTTCTGCCTGCGAGCTTGGTGTGCATCGTCGCGGTTTGCGGGATGGCGTGGGCCGGATGGTTCGGCGGTGTGGCGAACATCAGGCGCGACGCGCTCGGTGCGCTCCTGCAGGTCTTCAACTGGGTGAAGCTTGGGTCCGGTGAGAGTTACGCCGACCTCACCGCAGCGCAGGCCGGGCTTCGGCAACCCTTCGACCACTACTGGTCGCTGGCAATCGAGGAGCAGTTCTACTGGATCTGGCCCCTCGCTTTCATCTGCCTCCTTGCAGTCGCCCGCCGTCGTGACCTACGAATTCTGACTCTCGTAGCGGTACTGACGGCGCTGTCGGCTGTCGCAGCACCAGTGATTGCTCAGCTGTGGGGGCCGAACGCCGCGTATTGGGCGACGCCTGCCCGTATGTCTGAGATTCTGGCGGGCGCCTTGGTTGCGTGCTGGCTGCACTCCCGGCCAGTACCCCTCCGTGCCGCACCGCTCGCCCCAGTGGGTTTGGCCGCCCTCGTCATCGCCTCCATCCTCTTCCCCGACGGCAGTGGCCCGGCATACGAAGGTGCTATGCCGCTGGTCGCTGTATGCAGCGCTGCTCTGATTGTCGGTCTGCAGACCGCCGGCCCAGTTCGTTCTCTCCTCAGCACACGCATGCTGGTCCGACTGGGAAAGATCAGCTACGGCGTGTACCTCTATCACTGGCCAATCTTCGTCCTGATCGATCGTAAGAACTGGGACATTCCGGTCGGCGTCTCGCTGGCCGTCAAGTGCGCGCTCACGCTGGTGGTGTCCGTCGCCTCTTACTTCCTCATCGAGAAGCCAATTCGGTTCGCCACGTGGCTGCCACCCCGTCGAACGTTCGTCGCGGCGTTTGGCGCGTCGGCCGCCGCAGCCATGCTGGCGGTCGTGATTGTGCCCAGCGCAGCGAAGTACTACGCCGTGGACGCGGCTGTGGCCGCAAAGGCAGCAATCGGCACCGGGCCGGTCGCCCCATTGCCGCCCATCCTCGCCGATCCGACCGTCCTCGCCGATCCGACCGTGCCGACCAAGAGGGCCGATCGGTTTGCAGCAGTTGCGACGGGCAACGAGACAACCGTGCCACAAATCAGCACGACGACGCTGCTCGCCGTGCCGCCGCGGCCCGTGCGAATTCTCGTAGTGGGTGATTCGACAGCTGAAGCAATTGGCGCTGGTCTGGTGGAGTGGGCGGCCGCAAATCCGGCGTATGCGCAGGTATCCGTTCGCGCAGGCCCGGGCTGTGGTTTGGTGCTTGGCGGCTATTTGGAGCTGACGTTCGGCACCCGTGACGTCGACGCAGAGTGCGGTCCATACGTGCTCACCATCGTCCCCGAGGCCGTGGCGACGCTGCAGCCCGATGTCGTGATGGTGATGAGCAGCGTGTGGGATTTGCAAGACCGTCGGCTGACCAAGGATGGGCCGCTGCTGTCACCAACGGATCCGTCGGTCGCGGCGCTCATGGCCGAGTCTCTTGGTCAGTTCACGGACAGTCTCAGCGCTGCTGGCGCACCGCGCATCTTTTGGCTGAAGTCGCCCAGCCCATTGCCGTCGCTCACCGGCGGAGAGGACATAACTCGCCAGCCCGAGCGGCACACCGCACTGCGAGGGGCGATCGACTCGGTCGGGTTCAGCCGACCCTCCGTCAAGGTCGTCGATTTCGCTGCGTGGCTGGCGGCTCAGCCAATTGCCGAGGACCGAGCGGCCCGACTCGATGGCGTGCACTTCACCAACGAGGCGGCGCTGCTCATTGCATCCGATTTCCTCGGCCCTGCACTCGTCAGAGCCGCTCAATCATGAGCATCGAGTCGACGACGGTGTTCACCGACGGAGCGTGTGCGGGCAATCCCGGTCGCGGGGGATGGGCATGGGCTGTCGCCCCGGGCGGCGAACCCAATGGTTCGGGTGGTGCTGCGCATTCGACAAACCAACGGATGGAGCTGCAGGCGGTGCTCGAAGCGTTGCGGGCGTTGCCCGGCCAGCTGACGATCGTCAGCGACAGCACCTACGTCGTGCACTGCTTCCGCGACCGCTGGTGGGTGAAATGGAAGGCCAACGGGTGGAAGAACTCGCAGAAGCAGCCGGTCGCAAATACCGATATCTGGATGCCGCTCGTCGAGCTGGTTCTCGAACGTCAGCCCACCTTTCGCTGGGTAAAGGGTCACAGTGGCGACCCGATGAATGACTTGGTCGATCGCCTCGCCGTCGCCGCCAGCGCCGGCCCCTTCACCGAGCCAGCCTTCCCGTCAACGTCTGCCACCGAACCACCAGCCCAGTCCTCGCTCTTCGACTAGCAGAGCCGCGCCACTGCGCCCCGACAGGGTCAGGTTCTTCAGCCGTCATCAGCCGGATTGCCCGATGACCGGCGTCGACGCTGTATGTCCGGTAATGTGTGGCCGTTCTCCGGTGGCTCGGAGAAGCGGAATGGTGGCCCCTTTTGGGGCCGCCATTTCGTGTTTTGGCACGTCAACCGGTGGTTGCGCGGCGGCCGCTCACCTGCATGAACACCGCGAGCACCGCCAGTCCGGGTGGTTTGGTGGTGCCCTCGCCAGGCAGGTGGAGCGGGGCAGAATAGCTTGAACCGTAGGCCCAACGGCGCAGCACTGCCTCGCCAGGCGCGGCGGGCGATGCCTGCCCCTGTCCCGACTCGATCCACTGGCCGAGCTCGTCGCACGCCGCGTAGGCGGCTCCGACGGTGGCCTCAGGGTTTGCCAGCACGGTGACGACGTCGATCGTTCCTTGGTACGCGGTGCCGTCGACGCTTTCGCCGGCAGCTACCTCGATGGGCCCGCCGAGCATCGACTCGAGTTCGGCCCGACTTCTCACCATCATCGTCGAGCGGCGCGGGTTGGGCGAGGGCCGGTTGTCGGCCGCAGCCGGTACTTCGACGATCACGACGAGGAAAGTGAGGCACTCGTCGACTGCTGTCGTCGGAACCGGTTCGGGTTCCAGCTCAGGGCCGCTCGCCACTTCGCCGACGCCGATGGCCAACAGCACGGGAGAAGCTTGGATTGTGGGCTGTTCGGCGGGCGGGTTCAGCCGCCGGCGCAGCCGGTTGCGCATGAGGAGCAGCGCGATCTGCACGAGCAGCACGATGGGTATCACGATGAGGAGCCAAGGGTGGGTCGATGTCGTCAGCGAGAACGACTCCGGCACGGAGGTGCCGTTCACCGTTGCCTTCACCACCTGATCTCCGAACGCCAACGAGTCGAACTGGATCGTCATCCGGAACACGGCCGACTCGCCCACTTCGAGCTTCTCGATCTTCACGGGCTTGACGAAACCGGTGGGATTGTCGGCGGGGCCGACGGTGAGCGCGACGGTGGCGTCGGAGACGGCGACCGACCCGGTGTTCACCACCTCGAACTCGAGGGTGCGCTCGGGTCGGGCCCCCAGCCACGTCCTCCAACTGTCGGAGCCGTGGAGACGGGCGTGGACCACCAGGAGCCGGCGAAGCGCGGGCGCAGTGACGGTGCCGTCGCCGGGATGTTCGATGGGAGCGTTCGGTATCTCGACGGGCGTGGTAGCGACGACAGCCGAGGTCTGGCTCATCGCCCTGATCACGCACGGGCATGGCGACGGCGGGACGACGACGGCGAGGCGCGCCTGGAACCAACCGCTCGTGTCGCTGGCGATGATCTGCGCATTGCCGATCGCGCAGTCGCCAGAGCCCGAGCGGGCCTGCCTGCCGCACACCTCCAACTGGATGAGCGTGTCGGCGGGCCAGTTGTTGCCCTCGACCTTGAACGTCGCGCCTGCGGCGATGACGTCGTCGGGGAAAGGGTCGTTGGTGACAGCGATCTCGGCGGGCGGCGCAGCGGCTCGAGCTGCCACGCCGACGACCGGCGCGCACGCGATGAGCGCGGCCACGATGGCTGCGCTCACTCGGCTGCGGTGGCCGGTCATGACCCTCAGCCTGCCGCCCGGCGCCGGCGCCAGACGATGCCGACCACGAGTATCACGAACAGCGCCGCAATCCCGATCAACAAGCCGAGCGATACCGCCCATTCCTTCACCGTCGCGTTCACGTCGACCCCGTCGGCGGGCGCGCTGATGTTCAGCGTCGCCGTCAGACGGATGTACGGCTTCACATCCAGCACGGTCTCGGTGATCTCGATCGAGGATCCGGGCAGGAGCTCGGGTATCTGCCGGTCGGGCAGTTGCTGCTCGCCGAGCCCGAAAATGCCGCTCAGACCCAGCTTGGCGGTGGGTGCCAGCCGGACGTTACCGGTGTTGGTGAGCACGTAGTGGATGATCGCCCTGCGAGATCCGAACGGGTTCACCGGCACGTCGTAGTCGACGTTCAGGTTCTCGACGGCAATCGACGGGCTCAGCAGGCCATCGACTCGCACGTAGATACGGGCGCCGACGCGTAGACGCACTTCGAGCGACACGCCGTCGTCGGGCAACGTCGGGTCGTTCACCTTCTGGGCGGCGATCGCTCCAGCATGGTCGCCCGGGGTGGCGTCGGCCGGGACGGTGATCGAGAAGGGGATGTCGACCCGCTCGCCGGGTTCAACCGTGTACTGGGTTGCACCGAGCTCGAGCCACGACCCGACGTCGGTGGGCTTGTCTTCTTCCCGCAGCAGGGTGAACGAGCCGTCGCTGGTGTTGATTGCGTCGGTGGCGTAGATCACGAACGTCGCCGTCTCGGTGCCGACGTTGGAAACGGCGACGACGTCGCCGAACACCTCGCCGGCGCCAAGTGTGTAGATGAAGTAATCGCGCCCCCCGGGGCCGGAAGGGCCACTTGGTTGGACGGCGAACGAACCGTCATCGGCGGCAGGGTCGGTGTCCTCGGGTGGTGCGGGGGCGCCGAGGGTAGGTGTTGACATGCCCG
>JANOYI010000183.1:0-1628 GCA_031428795.1 Ilumatobacteraceae bacterium
CGCCCGATTACAGCGAGACCAATGGCCGTTCAGTCGCCACTCGGGCCGCCGAGATGGGCGTGCACCCGGTGGACTACGTGATCGACCGACTGATTGCCAGCGATGGCCGCGAGCTGTTCAACACGTGGTTCTTCAACCGCAACGTCGATGGTCTGGCGCAGGTGCTGGCGATGGACAACGTGTACCCAGGACTCGCCGACACGGGAGCCCATGCTGGCCAGATTTGCGACGCCGACATGAGCACGCATTACCTCACCTACTGGCACCGCAAGCGCCAGCTAGCCACCCTGCCCGAGGCCGTGCGTCGCCTGTCCGCAATGCCCGCCAGCGTGCTGGGCCTGAAGGAGCGTGGCACGTTGCAGGTTGGCCAATTCGCCGACGTCAACGTGTTCGATATCGACATGCTGGCGTCGGAACACCCGACGTACGTGAACGACTTCCCCAACGGCGCCGGTCGTCTGCAGATCCGCGCACGCGGGTACGCAGCCACCATCGTCAACGGTTCAATCGTCACCGAGCAGGGCAACAACACCGGCGAACGCCCCGGTCGCGTGATTCGCGAATTCGCCCGCTCGTAGCGCCGGCGAGGTGGGCGAGTCGCCTGCTTTTACTGGTCGACGAACACGTGCAACGAACCGGCGTAGTTGGCCACCCAGACTTGGCGCGTCGCCTTGTCGTAGGTGATGCCCACCGGGTGATAGCCGGAGTACTCGGTCTGCAGGATCTCCATGTCCGCGGTGCGAACTTTGCTGACGGTGCCGTCTTCGTAGTTGACGACGTAGAGGCTCTTGCCGTCATCAGAGATGACCATCGTGCGCGGCTCGACGCCGGTGGCTGCCGTGCCGACCTCAGAGTTGGTGTCGAGGTCGATCTTGCGGATCAGGTTCTCGTGGTTGTTGGAGACGTAGAGGAAGCGGTCGTCGGGGGAGAGCTGCAGGTGGCGCGGCGTGCGCCCCGCATCGCCCACCGAGTTGACGACGTAGTTGCTGTTGAGATCGAGTTTGAGGATCTTGTCCTCGCCCATGATGGTGACGTAGGCGTAACGCGAATCCTGCGTGATCGCGATGCCTCGCGGATGACGGCCAACGTCGATGCGTGTGATCTCGGTGTCGGTGGCGAGGTCGATGACGGACACGTCGAAGCCGCACCAGTTGGAGACCAGCAGGCGGCCACCGTCGGGCGTGATGGCCATGAACTTGGGCACCGAGCCGGTGGCGATGACCTTCTCGATCTGGAAGCTGGTGGTGTTGATCTTGTAGACGTAGCTGTCGTCCCAATCGCCGCGGTCGCAATCGTCGCTTGCTGACGGGTCGAAGCCGTCGCCGTACATCTTGTAGTTGGAGACATAGACAAACGAACCGTCGGGCGTGAACACAGCCTCAACAGGTGAGCCCTGAGCTTGGACGCCATCCGCAACGCCGAAGGCGGCCAAGTCGACATCATCCGGGATGAGGGAGACCGTGTTGCCGGCTCGGTCGAAGACCATGACGTTGTGGCGGTACATCATGTTCTGCGCGAAGAACAGGCCGGTGTCGGAGGAGACGATGCTCTTCGGCTGTAGGTCGTCGCTCTTCACCATGAAGCTGCTGACCAGCCGGCGCTCTGCGCTCGTCTTTCCGTCCGGCGGC
>JANOYI010000184.1:0-12814 GCA_031428795.1 Ilumatobacteraceae bacterium
CGAGCTCGCCGCCCACCAGAAATTCACCGTCGAGACGACCATCCCTGTCTACTTCTGTGACCCGCATAGCCCGTGGCAGCGACCCAGCAACGAGAACTGGAACGGCAAGGTTCGCTGGTTCCTCCCCAAAGGAATCGACCTCTCGAGCTACACCCAAGACGACCTCGACGCGATCGCCGCGATCATCAACGGTCGCCCGCGCGAGATCCACCAGTGGGATACTGCAGCCGAAAGATTCGCCGAGCTTGTCGCGGCCACCACTTGAGCCCGCCACACCGTTGCCCGCCCTTGGGTGGCGAGGAGTGCCAAACCGACGTGCCGGCGGATGGGCGCTGGCAGACGGGCGCTACTAGGCGGACGCTTCGTCGGCTAGGAGGCGACTGCCGCCGGACTGCTAGTGTTCCTTCCCGAACGATTATTTAATTAATGCTGAGGGGAGCAGAATGGGCACCACCGTCGCCGTCGCCGATGGCATCTTCACGGTTGACAACGATCAACCTCGCCTACTGGGCAGCCGGTGCGTCGGCTGCGGGAACCACATGTTTCCCCGCCAGAGCGGCTGCCCGAAGTGCATGACCAACGAGCAGGAGGATGTCGAACTGGCCACCTCCGGCACGCTGTGGTCGTGGACCGTGCAGGCCTTCCCGCCGAAGGCTCCCCCCTATCTCGGCCCCACCGGTGATCAGTTCGTTCCCTATGGCGTCGGGTACGTCGAACTGCCCGGCCAGCTGCGCGTCGAGGCACGCCTCACCGAGGCAGACCCCGCCAAACTCATCATCGGCATGGACATGCACCTGGTGCTCGACCCGCTGTGCATCGACGAGGACGGCAACCAAGTCGTCACCTACGCATTCGCGCCCACTCAGCCCTCCACCCACACGACGGGAGACCCCTCATGAGCAATGTCGCCATCATCGGAATCGGTATGCATGAGTTCGGCCGCAACGACGGCATCTCGGGCATGGACCAAGGCGTCGTCGCGGTGCGGCGAGCGCTTGCTGACTGCGGCCTTGCCTGGTCCGACATGCAGTTTGCGGTTGGCGGCTCGATGGACGGCGGCGCTGCCGACACGATGGTCAGTCGCGTCGGCCTCACCGGCCTGCCGTTCACCAATGTGGTCAACGGCTGCGCCACGGGTGGCACCGCCCTCGCGCAGGCGGTCAACACCATCGAGTCGGGCGCCTGCGACGTGGGCATTGCCATCGGCTTCGACAAGCACGAGCCTGGCGCATTCCGCATCAAGGGGCCGCGCGGCAAGGACTGGTACGGCGGCTCTGGCCTCGCCCTCACCACACAGTTCTTCGGAATGAAGATCACCCGCTACATGCACGATCACGGCATCACGCAACAGACGTTGGCCAAGGTGTCGGCCAAGGCATTTCGCAATGGTGCGCTGAACCCGATGGCATGGCGGCGCAAGCCACTGAGCGAGCAGGAAGTGCTCGATTCGCTGATGCTCTCCTACCCGCTGACGCAGTACATGTTCTGCTCGCCTGGCGAGGGCGGTGTGGCGATGATCATGTGCCGCGCCGACAAGGCCAAGCAGTACACCGAGAATCCGATCTACCTGCAAGCCGCAGCGGTGCGCACACGCAAGTTCGGCTCGTTCGAGGTGCTCGCCCCGTCCATCGCCATCGAACACGACCCGGGGCCGACGACCGCCGCATCGAAGGCTGCGTTCGAGATGGCCGGCATCGGGCCGGAAGACATCGACGTTGCCCAACTGCAAGATACTGAGGCCGGCGCAGAGATCATGCACATGGCCGAGAACGGGTTCTGCGAGCACGGTGAGCAGGAGCACATGCTGGCCAACGGCGACACCGAAATCGGTGGCCGACTACCGGTCAACACCGATGGCGGCTGCCTGGCCAACGGCGAACCCATCGGTGCATCGGGCCTTCGCCAGGTGTACGAGAATGTGCTGCAGCTGCGCGGCGACGCCGGAGAACGGCAGGTGCCGAACAACCCGAAGGTTGCCTACACCCACGTCTACGGTGCGCCTGGTATCAGCGGCGTCACCATCCTCAGTCGCTGACAGGACACACATGGAACTCACGACCGACGTGCTGATGGACATGCACCGCCGAATGGTGCGCATCAGGCTCTTCGAGGAGGCAGCAGGAAAGCTGGCCGAAGCGGCCAAGTTGCCCGGCTTCCTCCACCTCTACGTCGGCCAGGAAGCCGTCGCTGCCGGTGTCTGCGCCACGCTCTCCGATCAGGACCAGATCACGTCGACGCACCGTGGCCATGGGCACCTGGTTGCCAAGGGTGGGCAGTTCAATCCGATGATGGCCGAACTGATGGGCAAGGCAACCGGGTACTGCAAGGGCAAGGGTGGCTCCATGCACATCTCGAACCTCGACGTCGGCATGTTGGGTGCCAATGGCATCGTCGGCGCAGGCGCGCCCATCGCCGTCGGCGCCGGTTTCGCCAACAAATACAAAGGAAACGGCAACGTGGCCGTCGCGTTCTTCGGCGACGGCTCCACCAACATCGGTGCGTTCCACGAGGCAGCCAACATGGCCTGCGCGCTGCGCCTGCCGGTGCTGTTCATCTGCGAGAACAACGAGTACGGCGAGTTCACCCCGCGCAACAAGACGATGGCCATCACCGACATCGTCGACCGCGCCGCCGGCTACGGAATGCCCGGTGTCATCGTCGATGGTATGGACGTCGTGGCCGTGCACGAGGCTGCGGTCGAGGCCGCGGCCCGAGCGCGTCGCGGCGATGGACCGTCGTTGATCGAAGCCAAGACCTACCGCTTCTACAACCATCACGGCATCCAGAACCTCGGGCTCAAGTACCGAGCTGATGATGAGGTCGCCCAGTGGCGTGAGCGCGACCCGATCTTCACCTTCGAAGATCGCCTGGTCGATTCAGGCACCACAGCACGCGCCGAATTCGACGAGGTATGGGCGGAACTGCGCGCCGACATCGCTGCCTCCATCGAGTTCGCCGAGGCCAGCCCGTTACCCGCGCCGGATCAGTTGATGGCCGACGTGTACACGGTGATGGCAGGTGCCGAATGAGCCGCAAGCTCAGCTACGTCCAGGCGTTCAACGAAGCGGTGCGTCAAGAAATGGCAGCCGACGAGAACGTGTTCTGCGCCGGCGAAGACATCGGCGCGTTCGGCGGCGTATTCCAAACGTACGCAGGGCTGCAAAAGGAATTCGGGGAACGGCGCGTCGTCGACACGCCCATCTCCGAACAAGCAATCATCGGCCTCGGCGTCGGTTCCGCGGTCACCGGACTACGGCCAATCGTCGACATCATGTTCATGGATTTCATCTGTGTCGCCTTCGACCAGATCGTGAACCAGGCAGCCAAGCTGAAGTACATGTTCGGCGGCTCGGCAACGATTCCGCTCACCATCACCACCGGCGGCGGTGCCGGCCTTTCGGCGGCCGCGCAGCACAGCCAGTCGTTGGAAGCGTTGCTCTGCCACATCCCCGGCCTGAAGGTGGTGCAGCCGTCGAACCCTTACGACATGAAGGGGTTGATGACGGCTTGCATCCGCGAGAACAACCCCACCATCATGATCAAGCACAAGCGGTTGCTGGGCATGCAGGGTGAGGTTCCCGAGGAGCCGTACGAAATTCCGCTGGGCGTTGCCAACGTCCTTCGCGAGGGAAGCGACGTCACCGTTGTCGGCTGGGGTCGAATGGTCAACGAGGCGCTGGCCGTGGCCGACAAGCTCGCCGCTGACGGCATCGACGTAGAGGTCATCGACCCGCGCACATTGCAACCCCTCGACACCGCCACCATCATCGAATCGGTTCGCAAGACCAACCGAGTCATCGTCGTCCACGAGGCCGTTCGCTTCGGTGGGCTTGGCGCGGAGATCGCAGCCCAGATCCAGGAGGAAGCGTTCGACTACCTCGACGCTCCCGTTGGCAGAATCGCCGCGCCGTTCTCGCCGGTGCCGTTCACACCCACGCTCGAGCAGGCGTACCTGCCCTCGGCAGCCGACATCGAAGCCAAGATCCGCGCCATCGTCGCTCGCGGGAGCTGATCGGCGTGTCCACGGTTGGCATCATCGTCAACCCACACGCGGGCAAGGACATCCGCCGCTTGGTCTCGGCAGCAGGGCACACGTCTGACGCCACAAAGATCGGGATCATGCGGCGCGTGGCCGCAGGCGCCATCGAGCAAGGTGCGCAGCGAGTGCTGATGAGTACCGACACACACCAGCTCGCCGAGCGCGCCGTCGAGGGCTTGGGCGGCATCATCGAGTTCGTCGACAGTCCGCTGACCAGCTCGCACCTCGACACCGTGGCCGCCGCTGCCGCGATGTGGAAGCAGCTCGTCGATGTTGTGGTCGTTCTGGGCGGCGACGGCACCTGCCGAGACGTGGCCACCGGCTGGCCAGAGGTGCCCCTGATTGCCATCTCCACGGGGACCAACAACGTCTTTCCGTCGAACGTCGACGGCACCACTGCCGGCGTCGCCGCCGCGCTTGTTGCCACCGGCGTGGTCCCGTTCGACGTGGTGTGTCGCCCGTCGAAACGCATTGCGGTGGAGGTCAACGATCCGGCTCAGCACACGATCGTCAACGAAAGCGCGTTGGTGGAGGCGGCCCTGATTGAGACCGCCTTTGTGGGCGCCCGCGCGGTCAGCGACCCCGCGTCGATTCGTTGGGTGGTTGCCTGCATCGCCAACCCGGCCAGCACAGGGCTCGCAAGCATTGCCGGGCGCATTCACCCCGTGAGTCGCGACGAGGCGTGCGGCGTGGTGATCCGGCTTGGCGCAGGGACCGGCCACCGGCGCGTACGCGTGCCATTGGCCCCGGGCACATTCTCAACTCTCACAATCGACACCGTCGAACCGCTGGCACTCTCGACGCCGGTCACATTGCCGGGTGGCGGTGTGCTCGCCCTCGACGGCGAGCGAACACTGCCCGTCTCTGCTGGGGCATCGCTCACTGTGTCCATCGGCCAGTCCGGCCCACGGCTGATCGACGTTGACACCACACTGGCTCTCGCGGCACGCGACCGACGATTCGACCTCACGCCCTCTGCCCCCGTCGGTACCGGCGCTCCTCTACGAAAGGCTCATCATGGCGACTGAGTTCCTGATGCCCAAGCTCGGCCTCACGATGGAAGAGGGCACCATCACCGAGTGGTTGGTGCCCGACGGCGCCACCGTCGAGGTCGGGGCCGCCATCCTGCGTATCGAGACGGACAAGACCGAAACCGATGTCGAAGCTGGTGCAGCGGGTCGACTACACGTTGTCGGCTGCGCCGGCGACACGTTCGCGTGCGGCGAACGCATCGGTTGGATTCTCGGGCCCGACGAAGCCGCACCGGCTCAAGGCCCTACAGCCGTTGCCGCAGCCCCGCTAGTGGCGGCACCCGCGACACCCGCGACACCCGCGACCAGCGTGGCACCAGTGACCGTGACCAGTGGTGGACGGGTCATGGCCTCGCCGCTGGCAAAGCGGTTAGCGAGCGAGCGCGGCCTTGACCTACGCACCGTTCGCGGCACGGGACCTGGCAATCGAATAGTCGCAGCCGACCTCGATGGCGTGTCCCCGACGCCGGCTGCCACCGCCCATGCCGTTGCGGCGCCGGGTCCGCAGGGTTCGCCTCGGCCAGCAACCGCTGCCGCCCGCCAACTCGCCGACCTGCTTGGTATTCACCTCGCGGTAGTTCCGCTGGACCCCATCGACGGCTACGTCACCCGCGAGTCGGTGGCCCGGCACGTCCGCGACCTCCTCGCTCGCGCAGCTGGACCCATTGCCCCAACGACCACCATCCCGCCTGCGGCAGCGCTGCCGTCGGCCATGCAGGTGCCGTCGTCCACGGTTCGCCTCTCCGGCATGCGCGGCACCATCGCCAAACGGATGCGCGACTCGTTGACGCAGATGGCCCAACTGACCCTCTTCATGGACGCCGATCTCGATGCAGTCGTGGCCGACCGCGCTCGACGGGCCGCTGCGGGTGCAGCACCCAGCTACACCGACTATGTGATCGCCGCCGCCGCTCGCGCGCTGGTCAAGCACCCGATTGCCAACTCACAGATCACCGACGATGGTGTGGCGCTACTTCCTGTCGTGCACGTTGGCATGGCCGTCGCTCTCGACGGCGGTCTCATCGTCCCCGTCATCTCCAACACTGCCGACCGCGACCTGAACTCGCTGATGGCAGAGACGAGCAGGCTGGCCAACGCAGCACGGGCCGGTGCGCTCAAGCTGCCAGAGCTGGAAGGCGGCACCTTCTCGGTCAGCACCCTTGGCATGTTCGGGGTCGACGGCTTCACGCCCGTCATCAACCCGCCCAACACGTGCATCCTCGGCGTCGGCCGACTCCGCGACGACCTCGTGCTGGACGACGCAGGCGCAGTCAGAACGCGGAAACGACTGACACTCAGCCTCACGTGGGACCACCGCGCATTCGACGGTGCCCCAGCAGCAGCGTTCTGTCGCACGATCGTGGAGCTACTCAACGATCCGGTCGCCCTGAACGAGGGAGGCGCATCGTGATCGATTACCAGCGACTCTTCCACATTGGCATTCGGGTACCAGACCTCGCCGTGGCGATGGACGAGCTCGGCAGCAGTCTTGGCGTCACCTGGGCCGAGAGTCGTGAGAACCCGGCACAGACACTGTGGACACCTGAGCACGGTCTCCAGCATCTGCACCTGAAGTACGTCTACTCGGCCGAAGGACCGCAGCACATCGAGTTGCTCGAAGGCCCCGTCGGAAGTTTCTGGGACGGGCGTGAGGATTCCGGCGCACATCACGTGGGGGTCTGGGTCGACTCGGTGACCGACGAGACCGACTCATTGGTCGCCGCTGGATGGACGCTGGTCGGCGCCCAACGCAGCCCCTCCGACGACGGCGGCGGCTACGGCGCGTTCAGCTACGTGCAGCCGCCGAGCGGCCTGATCGTGGAACTGGTGGACGGCGCAGTGCTTCCACACTTCGAGCAGTGGTGGGGCGCCGCTCTGGCGTAACCCGGCTAGCCGGCGACGGCAGCGGCTGCCACCTCGCGGGCCCAGCGATAGTCGGCCTTTCCGTTCGGCGCGCGATACACCTCGTCGACGAACACGACCCGGCGAGGGGCCTTGTAGTCCGCAATGGTCGATTTGACGGTCGCAATGATCTCGGCCTCAGTCGTGGGGGCGGAGACCGAGCACACCAGTACAACCGTCTCGCCGAAGCGCTCGTGTGGAACGCCCACGACGTTGCAGTCGATCACTGTCGGATGCGTGCGTGCGGCGACCTCGACCTCCTCGGGATAGATCTTCTCGCCGCCCGAGTTGATGCACACCGAACCACGGCCCAGTAGCGCCACCGTGCCGTCCTCTGCGATCATCGCGAAGTCGCCAGGCACCGTGTAGCGCACACCGTCGATCACCCGAAATGTGTCGGCCGTCTTCTTCTCGTCGTGCCAGTAGCCGCGTGGCATCGCGCCGGACGCACCCAACATTCCGGGTGTGGTGCTGCCACGCGGCAACACCTTTCCTGTTTCGGGGTCGATTGTCACCACATGCGGGGACGCAGTGAAGACCGCCGTCGCGGGTGGTTCCTGGCCAGGCATTGTCATCGACACCGCGAACGGGCCGCCTTCCGACGCGCCGATCATGTCGAAGATCATTGCGTTGGGAACTCGCAGCTGAAACGCACGCTTCTGCTCCGCCGAGAGGGTCGCCCCGGTGGACACAATGCGGGTGACCGACGACAGGTCGCGACGAACACCGGCCGCTTCCGACGCGACCAGTGCCTCGTTCATCGGGCGCGCAAACGCATCGCCGACCAGCGAGATCTGGGTCACGCGGTGAGCCTCCACCAAGTCCCACAGTTCCGCTGAGTCGAATGAGCGGCCGCCCAGCAGCACCACTGTCCCGCCCATCACGAACGCGCCGATCGCGAGGAACAACGCAGTCCCGTGCATGAGCGGCGGCGCACACAGCATCACCGGGCTCTTGCCCTCTGCTTGCAACTCAGCAGCGACCCGACCCACGTCGGCGACAGTGCCGGGTACCTCGATCCCGGCGGAGGCGTACGCAGTAAACGCGAGGGCGCCGAAGAGATCGACATGGCGCCACACCACACCCTTCGGATTCCCGGTCGTACCACCGGTGTACAGCATCAACATGTCGTCGCCGGAACGTTCGATCCGCGGGGCAGCTGCCGCGACCGCGACAGCCTCGTGGTACCAACGCGCCCCATCGATCAGCGGGCTGCCATCGTCGACTTGCAAGAGCGTCTGCACGGTGGGCATCAGCGGTACCGCGGCAGCGACTCGATCGCCCAGCGACCCGTGAAAGATCAGCACTTCTGCTTCGGCGTTGTCGCAGATGTACGCGATTTCCGGTGCCTTGTAGCGGTAGCTGACATTGATCGGCGTGGCCCTCGCCTTGAAAGCCGCATACGACGACTCGAGGTATTCGGGGCAGTTGAACATCAACTGCGCAATGCGCGTGCCGGCGCCAACACCGCGCTCGCCGAGAGCCGTTGCAAGCCGAGCTGCGCGATCGTCGAGCTGGCTCCACGTCAACGTGTACTCACCGACGACGACCGCGGTGTGATCGGGTTGAGCATCGGCGAACGCCTCCCACAGCGTCGCCCAGTTCTCGCTCAATCCAACTGGGCCTCCGGTCTCAACCTTCATCGGTTGCCTCCATTCACCAGCAGCGTCTGCCCCGTGATCCACGAGGCAGCGGGCGACGCGAGGAACACAACAGCATTGGCGACATCTTCCGGCGTGCCCAGCCGACCCAGCGGCACACCCCAGGTCTTCGCCAGCTTCGGAAGATCGTCGTCCGTGACCTTGAAAAACTCCATGAACACCTCGGTCGGCACCGGCCCAGGAGCCACCCCATTGACCCTGATCCCCCTACCGGAGAGCTCGATCGAAAGCGTTCGGGTCAAGCTGTCCACGCCGGCTTTCGCAACGGCGTACGGCCCGTTGTTGGGCGAACCCTTCAGTGCCGCACCCGATGAGATGTTGATGATTGAGCCGCCGTCTTCGAGCACTCGAGCTGCGGCTCGTGCGCAGGTGAACACAGAACGCAGGTTGACGTCGAGCTGATAGTCCCACTGCCGGTCGGGCATGTCGGCGAGGTGGCGAGGCGTGCGGTCGTCTGCACCGCCGGCATTGCTGACCCACAGTGTGACGCGGCCCATTTCCTCCTTCGCGCGGTCGGCAAGGGTGTCGACGAATGCGCCGTCGGTAATGTCGCCTGCGATCGCGAAAGCACGTCGTCCAAGCGAGCGCACCACGTCGGCTACGGCGATGATTTCATGCTCGCGTCGAGCGGTCAGCACCACGTCGCAGCCAGCCTGCGCGAGGCCAATCGCGATCCCTTCGCCGATGCCGCGGCCAGCGCCGGTCACGACTGCAACGCCTCCCCGCAGGGCGAAACGATCAAGTACGGAGTCAGTCATGTTGCGTCCTTCTGTCGTAAACATTGGTGGATCGAGCGGCGACTACAGTGGCTCCATGGGGACCACCACTCACGATTTCGTCAGCTCCTACGTCGCCGAAATGAGGGGCAAGGAGGTTGACCTCGAACGGCTGATCACGACGCCAAGTGGCCTTGATCCGCACGGTATGAACGCGGCGATCGCACACCCCGACGCCGGCCGGCTTGGCATCACGATGATGGCCGACTTCATGGCACCTGAAGGCTCGATCTACTACGACGCAATCTTCGGCGCCTTCCACGGGCAGTCGGCAATCAGGAAGTGGCTGGTGCCGGCAATGGCCGACATCGAGTTCATCGACTTCGTCACGACGGCTGAACCGGTGATCTTCGACGACGGTCTCGGCGGCACCTCGCTGGACGAATGGCAGATGGTGATGAACCTCGACGGCATGAAGATTCCGCTCTCGCGCGGCGTCAGCGTGCGGCGCTACCGCGACGGCTGGATCACCTGGGCCTGCGACGTGTACGACACCGCCGCCTTTCGTCAGCCGCCACCCGCCGAGTTGGCCGGTCCCGCGGCGCCCGAGCTGCCACCATGCCCTCGTCTCGAGTGGGCCATCGACGCATCCGACCTTCCGTCGACCATCGCCAACCCCCGCGAGATCCACCAGCCCTTCCACCCAACGAACTCCGTCTTCTTCGACGCAATCGCTGGCGAACTCCGAGGCCAGGAAGTCATCACCAACTGGCTCGCTGGCATGTCGGCTCAATCGGCTCACGACGTTTTCGAGCCGCTCGGTCCGCTGCTCTCCGACGGGGCGACCACCGTTCAGGAATGGAAGACAATGGTTCCAGGCCCCGACGGACAACCCACGACGATGCGCGGCACCAGCGTGCGCCGCTTCGCCGACGGCTGCATTGTGTACGCCGCCGACTACTACGACACGGCGACATTCTGAAGATCTCAACGCCGACCCCCCGTCGTTCCAATACGTCGTACAGCTACCCCAGCGGTGAAACTTAACCGGTATTCACTATCTAATGTTTCGTCGAGCGACGATTGCGAGGGATGAACATGACTGAGCCCGCCACCAGCGGTCAGTACACCGACAGCTACGAGGACGTCTCGACGTTCACGCTGTCGTCTGACCGCGAGCAAACGCTGCTGGGCAAGCAAACGGAATGCACGTTCATGTGGTCCACCAGCGCTGGCGACCCGGTGGGCGTCGTCATGAACTTCCTCCATCACGATGGGGCGTTCTGGCTGACCTGCACGCGCCGCCGCAAGCGCGTGCCCGCCATCGAGGCACGCCCCCGAGTGGCCGTGGCAATCACCAGCCGCGGCACCGACATCGGCATCAGCCAGGCCGTCACGTTCAAGGGCAACGCGGAGGTACTCGACGCACCTGAAACCCTTGCGTGGTTCTATCCCCTCCTTGCCGCCAAAGTTCGGCCGGGCAATCTGACAGCACAAGCCGCCTTCGTCACCCACCTCGACAGCCCGGGCCGCGTGGTCATCCGCATCGTTCCCGACGCACGAATCGGCTTCGACTCGGAGGCAATGTTCGCGAACTCGCCAGCAGGCGCGTCGAATACCGGTGTCGTTGTCGACCACACGGCCGAATAGCGACCGCCCAATCCGATCAACGTGTTCTGGCCCGCAGAGCTGCGCGTGCAGCGCGTGCTTGAGCCGTACATCGAACGTGGTAAGAGATCTGTCATGACTGAAACCACCGCCGGCAAGGACAGATCCGCAGGGGTCAGCCTGACGGAACTGCTCGCTGCCGACACACACCCGGTCAGCGATCTGCTGCGCAACCAGTCGCGCGTAGGCCTCACTGAGGGCAATACGCGCGTGCCTGCGTGGTACTACACGTCGCCTGGGTTCCACGCCCTGGAAGTCGAGAAGCTGTGGAGCCGCGTGTGGCAGATGGTGTGCCTGGAGGAGGAGATTCCAGATGTCGGTGACTACCACGTCTACGAAATCGCCGACCTGTCGTTCCTGATCGTGCGCACCGAGGATGGCATCAAGGCCTACCGCAATGCCTGCCTGCATCGCGGTCGCCTGCTGCGCGACTCGCACGGTAAGGGCGCCAAGACCATTCGCTGCGCATTCCACGGGTGGGCCTGGAACCTCGATGGCTCACTGAAGGAGATCCCGTGCCAGTGGGACTTCCCGAGCGTCGACGAAGCCACGTCAGCGCTTCCAGAGGCACTGGTCGACACTTGGCACGGGTTCGTGTTCCTCAACCCGGATCGCACCGCAGAACCGCTGCACGAATTTCTCGGCGGGCTCGATGAGCACTTCGAGAAGTACCCGTTCGAACGGCGTGTCAAAGTCGCCCATGTCGAGAAGATCATGCGGGTCAACTGGAAGGCCTGCCAGGAAGCGTTCATGGAGTCATATCACGTGGTGGCAACGCACCCGACGCTGATGGAAACGCTCGGCGATGCGAACACCCGCTACGACACGTACGGCAACTTTTCGCGCGCCATCTCACCGCAAGGTGTCGAGAGCCCGCATCTCGCCAACATGGCGCACTACGAGCGACTCACAGATGGCAAACAGTTCGCGCGCTACCGCCATCCGATGAATGGGCACATCTACGAACGAGTCGAGCTCGGGCAAGTGAAGGTGTTCGACCTCGACGGCAACGAGAGCATGTTCGATGACCACGGCGCCTGGCTGAGCGGCAACCTCACACAGGCCGACCCTCACCTCTGCATGTGGATTGGCGGTCCGACGCCTTCCAACGTCCTCGATCTGCCGCTCACCAACCCGAGCCCTCTGTCCGGTGAGGCCACCGATGCCGACGTCCGCGCGTCGATTGCCGCCCAGCAGCGCGCGGTCGCCGCCCAGCGATACGGGAACGACATCGACCCGGAGCAGTTCAGCGACTCCGAACTGGTCGACTCGATCTACTACTCGGTGTTTCCGAATCTGTCGCCATGGGGTGTGTTCAACGCGCTGTTCTACCGATTCCGACCCAACGGCAACAATCCCGACGAGGCCATCTTCGAGGTGATGATGTTCGTGCCGTGCAACGACCAGCAGCGACGGCCGGCACCGGCCAAGGTCACCAAGCTCGGCCCCGACGACGACTGGACGTCGGCCCCCGAGCTTGGCGCGACGGCGAAGATCTTCCAGCAGGACTCCATCAACCTTCCGCTGGTGCAGCGCGGTCTCAAAGCCCAAGAGCAGCAGGAAGTGGTCTTCGCCAACTACAACGAAACGAAGATTCGCCACTTCTGGGAGCACCTCCACAAGTGGCTGGAAATCGGCGAGACGAACGTGACGATCACGCCCCGCTGAGCGGGTGTCGCAGCCTTCCATCGAACGTTCGTGAGGCGTTCACCTCATCGCAAGTTGGCGTCTGTGTCGGATCTTTACGGTGGCGCGCGACCACCCCGCAACGACCAACTTGTAAAGGACGGTGCCCCA
>JANOYI010000185.1:0-13964 GCA_031428795.1 Ilumatobacteraceae bacterium
AATCCCTACCCGATCGTGCGGGCGGCCAGCGGTTGTTAGCGCGACCGCTCTACGTTTCTGACATGTAACGAATCACTGCGTCGTAGCAGCCGGCTCATCGGAGCACCTTCGCAGGTCGGCTGACCCCTCGCTCATCGCCGAGGATGAATGTGCCAAACATGAACACCATGATGGCAGTGGCAGACATTTGTTGGTGAACGAAAATTGTGGTCACATAGCGGTGAAGCTTTTGTTCAGCCTGAAGACTTGGACGGGTCGCCACCATCCCGCTCACTGGTGGGCCAGGGTGGGGTTAGCCCTACCGCTCGCGCATGAGTACTTCCTTGCGCGTGGCGACGAACTCGGTGAGCTGCTCGTCGATGGCGTCGTCGAGCACGGGCGACTGTGACTCGTCCAAGAGCTGGCGCCAGACACCGTGTGCGCGGTCGCGAGCGTCGAGGCTGCCAGCCTCTGCCCAGGTTTCGTAATTGCGCCAGTCGCTGACCAACGGCGAGTAGAACGCAGTTTCGTAGCGCTCGAGCGTGTGAGGGGATCCAAAGAAGTGCCCGCCCGGCCCAACAGCGGTGATCGCCTCGATGCCGATCGAAGCGTCGTCGACGACGATCGGTTGCAGATACTCGGCCATCATCTGCAGCATCTCGGCGTCGACAATCAGCTTCTCGTAGCTCGCAGTGAGCCCGCCCTCAAGCCAGCCCGCTGCGTGGTTCACCAGGTTTGCGCCGCCCATCACCGCGCCCCATAGCGACATCTGGCTCTCGTACGCGGCCTGCGCGTCGACTGTATTGGCGGCGGTCGTATTCGACGAGCGGAACGGCAGTCCGTAGCGCCGTGCCAACTGGCCACTGGCCTGCGCTGCCTTCGTGTACTCGGGCGTTCCGAACGCCGGAGAGCCGCTGCGCATGTCCACGTTGGAGGTGAACGAGCCGTAGACCATGGGCGCGCCGGAACGGACAAGTTGGATGAGGGTGCCCACCGCCAACATCTCCGCGTTCTGCAGGACCAGCGCGCCAGCGAGGGTCGCCGGAGCCATCGCACCGGCGAGTGTGAATGGGGTGACGCACACGGCCTGGCCCGCCCCGGCCAGCTCGATCAGCCCCTCTGCCATCGGGATATCCAGCGTGAGTGGCGTGTTGGTGTTGACGATGGTCAGCAGCGCCGGGCGGTCGGCGAGGCCCTCGCGGTCGGTGCCCAGGGCGATGGCTGCCATCTCGATGCAGTCGGACGCTCGGTCTCGGCCGAGCGCAATGCCCTGCCAGTTTTTGTCGAGTAGCCGGATCAGAGAGTGGCAGAGGTCGAGGTGGCGTGTCTCTGGCGCGAGATCCATCGCTTCGAAAGGGCCCCCACCCTCTTGCTGGATGATGTCCAGCGCTTGCACCAGGCGCAGATATTCCATCTGTTCAGCGTGGGTGCCCGGCCGCCGTCCGCGCTCGACGTCGTTGGCGAACGCCGGACCACCCACGGAGGTGAAGACCACGTTGCGCCCGCCGATTGTCAGGTCACGCGTCGGGTTCCGCGCTCGCAATGTGAACGACGACGGGGCGAGTGCAACCATCGACTCGACCAACTCTGGGTCGAAGCGCACCATCAGGTCGTCGACGACGCACCCGGCACCAGCAAAAATTCGTCGTGCCTGCGGTTGCAGCACACGCATGCCGGTGGACTGCAGTAGCCCCAGCGATGACCGATGAATGTGCTCGACATGATCGTCAGTCAACACCTTCGTCGGCTCGTAGGGGTTCTGCAACAAACGCCACGGCGACGGATGTGCCCCCGCCGGCGGCCGACGATCTCGAGCCCGATTGGTCCTGCTCACGGCACAAGTCTGCTGGACATCACGGCGCGCACACGACCCACTGTGACATGCGCACGAACCAGCACGGTCAAGAAATCGTAAAGGTGTCGACGATTGGTGCCGAAGAACAGAACATGACCCGAGCCCGTCGAGCCATCTCCGCGATCATTCTGTCTGTGACCACCGGCGCATTCGCCATGGTGGAGACTGCTCAGGCTGACGTCCCCTCCACCTTCTCTCCAGCCGCTGCGCCGTTGACTTACACCGCGCCGTTGACTTACACAGTGCAGGCCGGTGATTACCTCGCCGGCATCGCCAGCCGTATGGGCGTCAAGTTGAGCGCGCTGTTGGAGGCCAACAAGCTCACGGTCACCAGTCTCATCCTCCCGGGGATGAAGCTGATCGTGCCCGCCGGTGGTGTGGTTCCCGCCCCCAAGGCAGCCGTTGCTCCCTCGACTGCCCCGGCCGCGGCCACGACGTACACGGTCCGCTCAGGCGATTCATTGTCTGGTATCGCCGGTCGTATGGGCGTCAAGTTGTCCACGCTGCTCTCCGCAAACAAGATGACAATCTCCAGCGTCATTCACCCTGGCGCACAGCTCGTGGTTCCTGCCGGCGGTGTGCTGCCGAGCGCTGGCACGCCAACTGTCACGCCTGCCGCAAGTCCAGTCGCAACGCCGACGCCCGCCACATCACTGCAGTATGTCGTCCGATCGGGCGACTATCTGTCGGGAATTGCGCCAGCTCTCGGGGTTCGGATTGCTGACCTGTTGACTGTCAACAAGCTGTCGCTGACCAGCCTCATCTATCCGGGCATGAAGCTGACAGTGCCAGCTGGCGGCAAACTGCCAGCCTCAGCACCCGCACCCGCACCCGCACCCGCCGCCACTCCCGTGGTGACGCCGCCCGCAGGACCAACTGCGACACCGACGACTCCGCCTTCCAGTGGAGGTACCACACCCGATAGCCGGATTGCGACCGTTGTGGCGTTCGCGAAGGCCCAGTTGGGTGACCCATACAAGATGTTCACGGCGGGGCCCGACACCTGGGACTGCAGCGGACTGACGATGGTTGCGTATGCGCAGATCGGCTTGTCGCTGCCGCACTACAGCGGTTCGCAGATGAAGATGGGGCTTGCCGTCGACAGGACGACGCAGCCGATTCTCGCTGGTGACTTGATCTTTCTGGAGACCAGCGTTGGGTCAGGAGTCGTCGGACACGTGGGCATGGCAATCAGCGGCACGCAGTGGATTTCCGCCCCACGTACGGGCGATGTCGTTCGAATCGGCAACATTCCGACGACGCGCGTGATCGCAATCCAGCGCTTGCTACCCGCGACCTGACAATCGGCGCCTCCAGTCGGCGCCTACCGAACGGCTACGAGGTCGACCACGAACACGAGCGTTTCGCCACCCTTGATTGCTCCGCCGGCGCCACGGCTGCCGTAGCCAAGAGCGGGCGGGATGGTGAGCTTGCGGCGGCCGCCGACCTTCATGCCCTTGACGCCATGGTCCCAGCCCTCGATGACCTCTCGGGCGCCAAGGCGGAAGTCGAACGTGTCGCCGCGATTCCAGCTGGCATCGAATTCCTGACCGTTGCTCCAGGCGACGCCGACGTAATGGACGATCACGCGCTTGCCGATGACGGCTTCGTCGCCATCGCCGACGACCTCGTCTTCGATCAGCAGGTCGGCGGGCGGCTCGCCCTCGGGAATGGAGATGACGGGTTTTTCGGGCATGGCCCGTGACGCTAGCGGGTACTGCTCACCCTCCGGCGGCGATCAGGGCCACGGCGAGTGCCGTGGCAGCGACTCCTATCCCCTGCCACCATCGCATGCGTTCGCGGTTGAAAGCGACCGACAAGATGACAGCGACGGTTGCGAACTGCGACGAGGCCACCGAGACCGTGCCGGTCTCACCGCGCTGAAACGCAAGCTGCAGCGCGCCGATAGCCAGCAGTCCCAGCGCTCCCGCCACGACCGCTGTTCGCAAACCGACTCCTGCTGCGACGAAAGGGTCGCGTCGAACCACGCCAATCACGGCCAGCAACGCGAACCCGGTGGCGCGCTGCGCGACCACGGGTGAGAGTCCCGACTCCTTCGTGACCTCCCCCATCAACGTGAACGCAATGCCAAAGGCCACGCCGCTCGTGATTCCAAGGATCGCGCCCAGACGAACGCTCCCCTTTCCCCCTGGTGTGTACGACGTGAGCACGAGCGCCAGGAGCCCAAGTGCCATCCCGAACGAGGACCAGCCACTTGGCGTCACGCCGTGCACCAGGTCCCATACGACGGGCACAGTCGCCAGGAGTACCGATGACAGCGGGGCGACAATGCCCATGCGCGCCACCGCGTAACCGCGGTACAGCAACATCAGACCGGTGATCATCGCCAAGCCGGCCAGCGCACCGATGACGGTGTCGTGCAAAATCCACCGTGAGTCGACCAACAGCAAGAGAAGCGGCGAGAAGGCGGAGCTGACTGCTACCGCGGTGCGAGTCACTGTCAGCGACGGCGTAGTGCGCGCCGACCGGGCCGCGAAGAAGTCAGATGCCCCCAGCAGCAGTGCCGCCGCAATTGCCAACGTCAGTGCCATTCCCATCGTCCTGCGACGCTATATCTCAGCTAGAGCAGCTGCCGAAGCGCAGCCAGCAGGGCATCTGAGTCAGCCTCCGTGCTGTGGGCGGCGAAGCTGACGCGGATGAATTTCTGGCTGTTCCACTCGGGCAACGGCACCTCGATTCGAAACTCCTCGAATAGCCGAGCCTTCAGAGCCGCCGTGTCCACATGGTCTGGCAGGCGAATCGACGCCATCTGCCCGATCCAGTCGGTCGTGTCAGGGCTGATCGACTCCAAGCCAGTGAGCTCGTTCACCCGGTTGCGCGTCAAGAGCGCTAACCGATGACCCTCGGCCCGGACGGCCGGCCAGTCGTGAGTTGCACAGAAATCGAGTGCCGCTGAAGCGGCGAGAAATGGCGTCAGATCTCGGGTTCCCTGCCACTCGTGGTAGTCAACGAACCGAGAATCGGTGGGATGATCGCCCTCCCACCCCCAACTGACGACCAACGGATCGAGCCGCCCCTGGACCTCGGGTCTGGCGTACAGAAACGAGCATCCCTTCGGCGCGCACGCCCACTTGTGCAACGCACCGGTGTACACGTCGCAGGCGACCTCGGCGAGATCGAGCGGAATGTGGCCCGGCACGTGAGCCCCGTCCACGACTGACAAAATGCCCGCGGCTCTCGCCCGTCGGCACAGCTCGACGACGGGGAAGATGAGGGCGGTCGAACTGGTCAGGTGGTCGAGAAACAGCACCTTCGTTCGCGGCGTCACCCGTGCCCACACACGGTCAACAAAGTCTTCGGCGGTGGTCACGGGCGTGGGAATCGGTACTCGCACATAGGTTGCACCCGTCTCTGCACACAACTTGCGCCACGTGCGGTACATCGCCCCGTACTCGTGATCGGTCGTCAGCACTTCATCCCCGGGCTGCAAGCGGATGCTCCGGGCGACCATGTTCACTGCGGTCGTCGGGTTTGGGAAGAACACAACGTCGTCTTTGCCCACATTCAGAAACGCTCCCAGCCGCCCTCGAGCCTCGGACATCAGCTCAGGCGCGCGCCGCTGCAGCCATGCCACCGGGTTGCGCTCCATCTCACGCTGCAAACCTTCGCAGGCCTCCTGCACGACGAGAGGAACTGCGCCGAACGACCCATGATTCAGGAAAACAAGATCGGGGTCGAGCATGAAGTCGGCGCGGGTCGGTGTCGGCATGGTGACGCAGCGTAGACGGGTGATCCTGTCATGGTCGGGTACGTTTCGGGTATGGCACTCCCCTCTCATGGCCTCGATCGCGACGATGTGCTGGCCCAACTCGACGGCTTCAAGGTCAACGACGTCCGTTGGCGCGACGGCCACGCCTTCACGCTTACCTATAGCGCCGGGGCCGATGTCCTCTCCGTCGCGGAGGCTGCGTATGCCAAGTTTTCCAGCGAGAACGCGCTCAACACGGACGCCTTCCCAAGCTTGCGTCGAATCCAAAACGACGTGGTTGGCATTGTCGGCGACTGGCTGGAAGCGGGCCCAGAGGGTGCCGGTTTCATGACAACCGGCGGAACCGAGAGCCTGCTGATGGCTGTAAAGGCGGCCCGGGAAAGGGGCCGCAAGGAGCGCGGTATTGTCAACCCGAATGTGGTGCTCCCCGCCAGTGCTCACGCCGCGTTTGAGAAGGGCTGCTACTACTTCGGCGTCGAGAGCCGGCGCGTTCCGGTGCGTTCGGATTGGCGTGCCGACGCGGCCGCTATGGAAGCAGCCATCGACGAGAACACGGTGCTGCTGGTCGGCTCGGCGCCGCAGTACCCGCAGGGCGTGATCGACCCGATTGAGGACATCGCCGCATTGGCCGAGGCTCGCGATATCAACTGCCATGTCGACGGTTGCATGGGGGGCGTCGTGCTGACGTACATGGCGAGATTGGGTCACGACATTCCGCCGTGGAACTTCTCGGTTCCCGGCGTGACCAGCATTTCGGTGGATCTACACAAGTTCGGGTACACGGCCAAAGGTGCCTCGGTGATCATGCATCGCAACAAGCGTCTGCGTGGCTACCAAACGTTTGTCACCGACAATTGGCTCGGCGGGGTCTACGGTTCGTCGGGTGTCTTGGGCACCAAGGGCGGCGGGGCTATGGCGGCAGCGTGGGCCGTGATGAACTATCTCGGCGACGACGGTTACCTTCGGTTGACCGCCGCCGCGCTGGGTGCCACCCAGCAGTTGGCCGCCGCGGTGGCGACAATGCCGGAACTGCGCGTGCTCGCAGCACCGGACAGCACACTGCTGGCTTTTGTAGCCGCCGACCCTACAACGCTCGACGTGTACGCGATCGCCGACGCTCTTTGGCGTGAAGGATGGTACGTCGACCGTCAAGGTCCTCCTGCCTCGTTGCATTGCACCGTCAACGCCGTGCACGAGGGCAAGATCGACATCTTCGCTGCCGCACTTCGCGCCGCAATCGTTGAGGCCACCGCCGCCGGCAGCAGCGGCGAACTCGGCGCCTACGGCACAGTCGAATAGCCCTTATCGCGGACCGTGGCCGCCATCACAGCCGTGGCGTATCTCAGCAGGTAGCGTTCGTCGCGCCACTTGCACCCGGCCGGGAGAGCCACCGACGCTGCCAGCGGCGGGGCGCCGAAGGAGCAACCTCCCCGGAATCTCTCAGGCCAACGGACCGACCGGGTGGGGCAACGCTGGAAAGAAGTCGGCACCAGCCGACTCGCCGACGGGGAAATCCGCACACCGTTCTCGGTACGTGGAGAAGCTCTCAGGCACCCATGACAGCGGGGGAAGCGGTTCGAACGCGCCGCGAATGGCCTGGAGGCTTCCCATGAATGTTCCCAACTCCACCGATCACGCCCAGACCAGAGTGCGTGAAGCGCTGCCTGAACTACTCGGCTCTGATGACTTCGTCGGCCGCCACATCGGCCCCACAGTCGCCGAGCAGGAGCACATGCTGGGCGTGTTGGGGGTTGATTCGATGGAGACTCTGCTTGGTCAGACGGTTCCTTCATCAATCCGTCTGGTGGGCGACCTTCCGCTCGCCGGCAGCCGCACTGTGGAAGACGTGCTCGGCGAGCTCCGCGAGCTCGCCGACCGCAACATCTCACGCACGTGTCTCATCGGTCAGGGTTACTACGGCACGATTACCCCTCCGGTCATCCAGCGCAACGTGCTCGAGAATCCAGCCTGGTACACCGCCTACACGCCCTATCAGCCCGAGATCAGTCAGGGGCGTTTGGAAACCCTGCTGAACTTCCAGACGATGATCGGCGAGTTGACCGGCTTCCCCCTCGCCAATGCTTCGCTGCTCGATGAGGCGACCGCCGCCGCCGAGGCAATGACGATGGCGCGCCGAACCTCGAAGGTTGTGGGCGACAAGTTCCTCGTCCATCACGACACACACCCTCAAACGATCGCTGTCCTGCGCACGCGGGCCGAGCCGATCGGCATCGAGATCGTTGTCGGAGCGACGGACACGTTCGACGGCTGTTTCGGCGTCCTGCTCAGCCTGCCCACGTCCACCGGTGCCGTTCCCGACTGGCGGGCCACCATCGACAGTGCCCACGTTGCGGGGTCGGTTGTCGTCTTGGCCACCGATCTGCTGGCCTGCGTGCTCACCACCCCCCCAGGTCAGCTCGGCGCCGACATCGCCATCGGCTCGGCTCAACGCTTCGGCGTTCCGATGGGTTTCGGTGGCCCGCACGCTGCATTCATCGCAACGAGCGATGCCCTTGCGCGGTCGTTACCGGGTCGGTTGGTCGGGGTCAGCACGGATACCGAAGGCCGCCCGGCCCTGCGACTTGCGTTGCAGACGCGCGAGCAGCACATCCGCCGCGAGAAGGCCACGTCGAACATCTGCACCGCACAAGTGCTGTTGGCAAACATGGCAGGCCTCTACGCCAGCTGGCACGGCCCACAGGGTCTCACCCGGATAGCGGAGCGAGTGCAGCGGCTGGCATCGCTCGCGGCGGGCGCACTTCGCGCCAGTGGCGCCGTGCTGCGTCACGACAGCTGGTTCGACACAGTGTCCGTGGGGTGCGACGCCGACGCCGTCATTGCGGCGGGCCATGCCGCCGGTCTCGGTCTGCGGCGTGTTGATGAAGGGACGGTGTCGTTCAGTTTCGACGAGACCACCACCTTGTCAACGGTCAGCGACGTGCTCGCACTCTTTGGAGCTGGCGGCCACATGCCGGCCGACGACGAGTCGCTCACCGACGGTGTGAACGATCGTCGCACCGACCAGTTTCTTACGCATGGCGTCTTCAGCAGATTTCACACGGAGACCGAAATGATGCGCTATCTGCGCCGCTTGGCGGACAAGGATCTCGCACTCGACCGTACGATGATTCCGCTCGGTTCGTGCACGATGAAGCTCAACGCCGCAGCCGAGATGATGCCCGTGACCTGGCCAGAGTTCGCCAACGTGCACCCGTTCGCACCCGACGATGAGACCATCGGGTACCGCGAAATGATCAGCCAGTTGGAGCAGATGATGGTCGCCGTCACCGGCTACGACTCCGTCAGCCTGCAGCCCAACGCCGGCAGTCAGGGCGAATTCGCGGGCCTCCTGGCGATCCGCGCTTACCACCGCAGTCGTGGCGACGAACAGCGCACCATCTGCCTCATTCCCTCCAGTGCTCATGGTACGAATGCAGCAAGCGCAGTGATGGCTGGCCTCAAAGTCGTGGTGGTCGCGTGCGACGACAAGGGCAACATCGACCTGACTGATCTTGCAGCCCGAGCGGCCGCAGCCGGAGATCAGCTCGCAGCTGCCATGGTCACCTATCCGTCCACGCACGGCGTGTTCGAGGAAGGCATCACCGAGGTGTGCAGCATCGTGCATCAGCACGGCGGCCAGGTCTACGTCGACGGAGCGAACCTGAACGCCCTAGTCGGGCTCGCCCGTCCGGGTGCCTTTGGCGCCGATGTCAGTCACCTCAACTTGCACAAGACATTTTGCATACCGCACGGTGGCGGCGGCCCCGGTGTCGGGCCCGTTGCTGTTCGGTCGCATTTGACGCCATTTCTGCCCAGCCATCCGCTGGCAACCGGCCAGGCCGTAGGCCCGGTGTCTGCAGCGCCATTCGGCTCAGCCAGCATCTTGCCCATCTCGTGGGTGTACGTAGCTCTCATGGGTGCCTCGGGTCTGCGTGATGCAACTGCCGCAGCGATTCTCAGTGCCAACTACCTCGCAGCACGCCTCAACGATGCGTATCCCGTCCTGTACACAGGTGTCCAGGGCCGAGTCGGCCACGAGTGCATCCTCGACCTGCGGCCAATCACGAAAGCCACCGGGGTCAGCGTCGACGACGTCGCCAAGCGACTGATGGATTACGGCTTCCACGCCCCGACCATGAGTTTCCCGGTGACGGGCACACTGATGATCGAGCCAACCGAGAGCGAGAACCTGCACGAGATGGACCGCTTCTGCGATGCGATGCTGGCCATTCGCGCGGAGATCGAACAGGTCGCCGATGGTGTCTGGACCGTTGATGAGAGCCCACTGCGAATGGCACCCCACACGGCTGAGGACTTGCTGGGCGATTGGCAGCGTCCGTACTCGCGTGAGCTGGGCGCGTACCCGCTGCAGTCGGTGCGGGCGTCCAAGTACTTCCCCTCGGTCTCGCGCATCGATGCTGCATACGGCGACCGCAACCTGATCTGCAGCTGCGAGCCCCTCGAGGCCTACGCCAACTCCTAATCCCCACGCACGTCTGAGCACTTGCGCCCGCGTGTGCTGCGCTACGGTCGAACGCATGGCAGAGAGTTCCACACCCGGGCTGGGCGACCTGATGGGTCTGTTCGGCAGCAGCAACCCATTCGCAGGCATCAGCAAATCGATGGCTCAGTTCCAACGCGGCGTCACGCAGTTCCTCGACAGCGTCGAGAAGTTCAACGAGACCATGGACCAGCTCAACGGTGTGGCCCAACGCGTCAACGGCTTGCTGGACACCGTCGAGGAGCCCATCAAGGCGTTCGTGCCACAGAT
This sequence comes from Ilumatobacteraceae bacterium, assembly GCA_031428795.1. Classification (GTDB taxonomy): domain Bacteria; phylum Actinomycetota; class Acidimicrobiia; order Acidimicrobiales; family Ilumatobacteraceae; genus UBA668. The sequence continues at coordinate 10,336 of JANOYI010000185.1, forward strand.
CACGCGCACCATCAAGACTGCTGACGCTCTGGTCGATCAGCTCAGCGGGCCGATCGAGAAGGTCGCTCCCAGCCTCACCCGCTTCGCTGAAACGATTTCGAACCCCACACTGCTCGCGCTGCCCAAGGAACTCGGCGACTTCATGCAGACCCTCGGCGAACTTGCGGTGCGCCTGCAGCCCTTGGGCCAGATGGCAGAAACGGCGGGCGGATGGTTCGGTTTACGACCGCTCGCCACACTGCGCTCCGGTGGCGGAACGGCTCGCGCGACACAGTTCACCAGCGGCGCCACTCCCCCACCGCCCCCCCCAGCTCCCCCAGCGAACGCGGCCGCAAAGAAAGCGCCGGCGAAGTAGAAGGCGGCAGCGAAGAAGGCTGCCCCGGCAAAGAAAGCTGCTGCGAAAAAGGCCGTTCCGGCAAAGAAACCTGCCGCGAAGAAGACCGCGACGAAGCGCACGCCAGCAACTACTCGGCCCGCGAACAAGGCGCGCTAAGCGAACCGCCTACTTTTTGGCGACGAACGGCAGCGGCACAATGCGGCCGACGAGTGCCGAACCCCGCACGTCTATGGTCACCTCGGCGCCGTCGGGAAGGTCGGGTGGCAGAAATGCGAGCGCAATGCCGTGCTCGAGAACCGGTGAAAAGTTGCCGCTACTGACGGTTCCGATGGGCATTCCGTCATGCAAGACCGCGCAGTCGGCACGCGGCGGCCGGCGACCGTAGGTGGCGATGCCGCGCAGTAGGCGCTCCACACCTCGTTCGCGTTCCTGAGCCAACACCTCGCGCCCGCGGAACTCGTCTTTACCCCAGGCCACAACCCAACCGAGCCCGGCCTGCAGCGAAGTGATCCCGGCGCCCAGCTCGTGCCCATGCAATGGCAGGCCGGCCTCGAGGCGCAGGGTGTCGCGCGCACCGAGCCCGGCTGGCATGACACCGCACGACATGATGGCAGACCACAGTTCACCAGCAGCGTCGACGGGCACGGCGATCTCCACGCCGGCCTCGCCGGTGTAGCCGGTGCCGGCCACGACGCACGTCGCGCCGTGCCAATCCAGCTCTTCGACCCGAAAGCGGCCGACCTCGGCAGCCGGTGCGAACACGGCGGCCAGACGGTCCTTCGCTCGGGGCCCCTGTACGGCCAGCACGGCACGATCGCGGGTCGTCTCGGTACCCCCGATGGCGGATCTCACGCGGTCGGTGTTGGAGGCGTTCGGCATGACGTCGAAGACATCGTCGCGAATCCACCACACGATGATGTCGTCGAGAACGGATGCGTCGACCTCGTCGAGTAGATGCGTGTACTGAGCACGACCAGGGGCAACCTTGTGGAGGTCATTGGTGAACGCCCACTGCAAGCGTTCCAACGCATCGGAACCTTCGACGCGCACGGTGCCGAGGTGAGACACGTCGAAAACCACCGCATCGTTGCGACAGGCAAGGTGCTCGTCGAGCGTGCCGGCCTGGTATGCAACTGGCATCTCCCACCCGCCGAACGGCACCATCTTCGCGCCCAGTTGGCGGTGAAACGCATCGAGCGGACTGACTTCGAAGTCAGTCATCACACAGCCTGAGCGGCAATCAGCAGCGCCCCGTCGGGATCGCTGAACTGCAAGAGGGACGCGTCAAGATCGGTCTTCACTCCGCCGATTGCCAAGACGTTGAGCACGCCCTGCCCACCCCGACGCACAATGTCGATCAGCATCTCGCCATCGCACAGCAACACGTCGTTCCCGCTGATGACCAACGTCGCGGTGGCAATGTCCGTGTCGGCTTGGTCGCGCAGATAGGTGAACGCCTTGCGCACAGACTCGAGTTTGATGCCGGCATCAAGCAGGCTCTTGATCACACGCAGCTCGAGCAGGTCGCGGTAGCTGTACATGCGCCGGCTGCCGCTACCGGCAGCATCGGTGAGCGACGGACGAATGAGGTCGGTACGCGCCCAGTAGTCGAGCTGACGGTAGGAAATACCCACCACGCTGGCGGCTTTGGTACCGCTGAAACCGACTTCACTCATCGTTGCCTCCGGCTGGTGATCACACGCGAGTAACTACGCCTGTGTAACAGGGTTGCCATCGTAGGCCGCTGCGATCGCGCCGTCAAGCACAGATCGCGCGATTGAATCGCGCGGTGCGCGCGAACTCAGCTGGCCAAGAGCCGTTTAGCTGGCGAAGTCATCAGGACTGATGTCGTCCAGAAAGTCACGGAACTCGTCGAGAATTGCTTCCTCGGCCACATCGTCGGCGTCAATGGGGGCCTCGACCGCAGCCTCATCGAGCAGGTCTTCCTCGGCGAAGATGGGTGTAGACGTGCGTACGGCCAACGCAATTGCATCACTTGGACGACACGACAGCTTTTGCTCACCGATGGCTGTGTTCAGATGCAACTCCGCATAGAAGGTGTGCTCGCGCACCTCGGTGATGACGACCCGAGTGAGGGAGGCACCGAGGGCCTGAATGACCACGACCAGGAGATCGTGCGTCAGCGGGCGTGGCGGAACGATGCCCTCCAGCGCGCTGTGGATCGCAGACGCTTCGGGACCACCGATGAGAATCGGCAGAACTCGCGGGTGCTCGGTCTCGTGCTCGCGCAACATGACCACCGGCGTGTTGGCCGGCAACTCCACCCGTACCCCGATCAACTCCATGCGAACCACGGCGTGATGGTATCTGCCGCGACGGCGATCAGGCTTCGAGGTGGTGCTGCAATGCGGCGCTGAGTATCGCGGCGCGAAGTTCGCCACCCTGGCGGGCTAGATCCGAGAGCATCGTCGCTGCTTGCTGGCGGCTCTGCGGGTTGCGCTGACGTATCAGAGGCAGCACCAATTGCTCGAACAACGCCGCCTCTCTCTCCGCAGATTGACGCCACGCTCGCAGATGTCGTGGTTCGATACCGCGCTCGAGGAAGCTAGCGGCGGCACGTGCGATTGCGAGGTCCGAGGCGGTGTACAGCGCGTTGGTGCCTGAGCCCCGCCCGGCGAGAAGTCCGAAGGACTCGAGTTCGGCCAGCTGCTTGCCGGTGATGCCTGCCATGGTGCACAGCTCACTGGCGACGTACGTGTCGTGCGCTGTCTCAGCGGCTTGGCCGAAGGCTGGCGCTGTCCCGTTATTTGCGAAGAACGCGGCGGCCGGGTTGACCGACGCAACCGGCGATGGAACCGACGATAGATACGAAGCAACGGGAGGGGTCGAGGCGATTCTCAACTGTGCTGCAGGGTGATGGGCGGTGGGAACCACCGTGCCCTCGGGAACCTCGAGATCGCCGGTCTCATCGAACCCGCTATCGGTCATGCCCGGCTCGCGCTCGAGCAACGTCACGTTCCGCAAACCGCGCGGTGGAGTCATCGCGCCGGTCTCGTCGATCTCTCCACTTTCCAGCCGGTCGCGGATGACGCGCAACGGCAGGAAGTTCTCGCGTTGCTCACGCAGGATCACGCGCAATCGATCGACGTCGAGGTCGTAGAACTTGCGGTAACCCGACGGCGTGCGCTCTGGGTCGATCAGCCCCTGACTCTCCAGAAATCTGATCTTCGAGATGGTGACGTCGGGGAACTCCTCCAAGAGGAGGGCCAGGACTTCGCCAATTGACAGGTATGGATGCTCCGGCATCGAATCAGCCGTCGCCTTTTTGGAA
>JANOYI010000186.1:0-1616 GCA_031428795.1 Ilumatobacteraceae bacterium
TGTCCTTCTCCTGCCAGTGAGAGCTAGGAGAACGACGTTCCTTTCACTTTCGTGGCAAATTTCGCGGATTGTGTTGCGTACCCCAGCGGATGCTCATGTGGCGTTGAAGTAAGTCGCCGGGCTCGAGCCGAGCTGCACCACCAATGTTGAAGGCGTCGGGTGGGCCGCTCTGCGGCTCGATGCACGTGATGTGGTCGGGCATGTCGTAGGCCACCCAATGGTCGCAGTCGCTGTCAACGGTGACTGTCAGCCGCGGGTAGTGCAGTCGGAGCGGACCGAGTGGCTGGGTGAAACAGTCGTCCCACGGTTTCGGCGGTGGAGTGATCAGAGTCGGCAGGGGCATGTAGTCGTCGTCACGGGGGTACATGTTGGCGAACTCGAGCTCTACCGACTGCGGCTTGGTGAAGCACGGGTGCCAGCCGATGACGGCTGGCATGGTGTGCGCAGTGGCGTAGACAGACAGGACCGCAGCCAGTCCGTGCTCGTCGAGCTGCAGGTGTTGGGTGGCGCGCCCGCCGAAGGCCCAGGGCAAGTCGGTGGCCATGTCGCAGTAGTCCAGGCCGGCGTCGAGTACCTCCCAGCGACTGACGAACCCTGTGCCGTGAATGGCGTGCGGAGGCATGTTGATGGGCAGCTGATAGTCCCGGCCGTCGAACGTGAACTGCCCACGCCGCACCCGGCCTGCCCACGGCACCATCGGGTAGCAACCCCACGTGAATGGCATCTCTGCAGGGTTGTCGTTGAGAAGCGCCTGGCCGTTGACCTGCAGCCTGCCAATGCGGCCGCCCTCGTCAGGATGCACCGACATCCACGAATCGCCCGCCACCAGTTCGATCATCTCGCCATTCTTCCTCACACCGGACGGTCTACTCTGCCTCACCATGCGTGGAGTGGTGCAGCGGGTGCAATCGGCAAGCGTGACGGTCGACGGTGAGGTCGTGGGGTCCATCGGCCAGGGCCTCTGCGTGCTCGTGGGGGTCACCCACGATGACGGGCCTGATCAGGCGCGCAAGCTGGCGGAGAAGATCTGGCACCTGAGGGTGATGGACGATCCCGACGGTGTGATGAACCTGAGCGTGGCCGACACCACCCGCGAGATCCTGATCGTCAGCCAGTTCACGCTGTACGGCGACACGTCGGCGGGGCGTCGCCCCAGCTGGATTGCGGCAGCACGGCCAGAGCACGCCGAGCCGCTGGTGCAGGCAGTGATCGACCACGTGCGCTCGTTGGGGGCGAGCGTCGCAACCGGTCGCTTCCGCACCGAGATGCTGGTGTCGCTGGTCAACGACGGCCCCGTCACCGTCCTCATCGACGTCTAGATGCGAGTGCCACTGCGTCAGGTCGAGTGTCAGACGACCGTTCGAGTGGGTACTCGCATCCCGGGGTGCGAGTACCCACTCGGATGCTCGGCATCGATGGCGTGTGATTCCACGATGCGGACCGGGCCCGACAGGTGGAACACCTCATCCGGCGATCCGCTAAAGTTCGCTCATGGCGCTTGCAGAACGGCTCAGCAATCTCGGTACGGAGACAGCGTTCGCGGTCTCGATGGCGGCGGCGGAATGGGCGGCGAAGGGCAACCGTGTGTACCCGTTCCACCTCGGCGACATCAATCT